>JBFFVI010000331.1:0-1561 GCA_041570895.1 Gammaproteobacteria bacterium | reverse complement strand
GTGGCATTTTCTTTTTTTTGGTTACACCCACTGCCCGGATGTATGTCCCGTCACCATGGGCGTGCTGGCGCAGGCAAAGAAGATGGCCACTGCTAATAATCACATGTTCCCTGAGGTGGTTTTTATCTCTGTTGACCCGGAGCGTGACAAAGTCGAGATGTTAGCTGACTATGTTCAGTATTTTGATAAAGATTTTATTGGCGTGACAGGCGACAAAGATTTAATCAAGGCGCTTACGCTGCAGACGAGCGTAGTGTATATGAAAATGCCCGGTGAGGAAAGTTCAGCGGCTGGCAACAGTGGCAGCGGTTACCTGGTGGATCATAGCTCGGCGATTTTACTGCTAAACCCAGAAGCTAAATTAGTCGCATTCTTCAATGCGCCGCATGATCCACAGACCATTCTTAACGATTTTCAAACCATGGTTAATAACAGTCTTTAGTCGCAACTCTATTCTCTCAAATTAGTAGCTGACTGATGTTGTATCTGCTGTTAACTAGGGCGCTTCGTCTACCAGCTCTTCTTTTGCGACTACCAGGAAGTCCTGTTTGTGTATCTTTAATACCATCAAGGTGCTGCTGGCGATATAGATGGATGAGTAAGTACCGATAACAACGCCGACGATCAATGCAGTGGCAAAGCCGTGAATGATCTCACCACCATAAAAGAACAGAGCAAATAATACCAGTAAGGTTGTGAATGAGGTTATCAGGGTGCGAGTCAGAGTCTGATTGATGGATATGTTCAGTATATCTTCTGCACTGGTTTTACGGACACTCCTGAATGTCTCACGGATACGGTCGAGAACCACAACCGTATCGTTGAGCGAGTAACCGATAACGGCGAGGATAGACGCCAGTACGGTCAGGTCGAATTCCAGCTGCAAGATAGAGAAAACGCCGACGGTAATAATGACGTCGTGCATCAGGGCCAGGATGGCACCGATCGCTGATTTGAACTGAAAGCGGATGCTGATGTATATCAGGATACCGCCGAGAGCCACCAATAGAGCGATGCCGCCATCGTCACGTAATTCATCACCCACCTGGGGTCCAACAAACTCGACACGACGCATGGTCACTTCATTATCTGAAGTCGATTTCAAGACGTGTAGGATATTATCGCCGATGGTCGCTTTATTGACATCTTCACGCGGTGCAATTCGAACGATGATATCTTTTGATGAACCAAAGTTCTGTACCTGCGCATCTTTAAACTTTGCATCTTCTAAAGCAGTTCTGACTATATCAAGGTTGACATCGTTCTGATAACCGGCTTCGATCAGGTAGCCACCGGTAAAATCGATACCAAAATTTAAGCCTTTTGTGGTGATACTGCCGATGGCGATGAGCATTAACAATATCGAGAGAACCATTGCCGGTTTTCTTTTGTTCATAAAGTTGATCAATGGTTTCTTGCTTGTATGTGTCTGTGACATGTTAGTACCTGATGCCTGATTTATTATTATATTGAAAGTTTTTTGATGTCGCGATTACCATACAGCAAATTAACGATTCCTCGTGTACCTACTATGGAAGTAAACATCGAAGTCATGATGCCG
>JBFFVI010000330.1:0-1647 GCA_041570895.1 Gammaproteobacteria bacterium | reverse complement strand
TGATATAGATACTGATCTAACCGGCACCGGTTTAGAAGAAATTGAGATGGGCGCTTCACGCATCGAAGTCGATGATAAAAAAATCATCAACTGTCGCGCTGATCTGAACCAGCTGGTGCCTTTCAAATACGACTGGGCATGGCAAAAATATTTAGACGGTTGCGCAAACCACTGGATGCCTCAGGAAATCAACATGACGGCCGACCTCGCACTGTGGCGTGACCCGAACGGTTTAACTGAAGATGAACGCACTGTCATCAAACGTAACCTCGGCTTTTTCTCCAGTGCAGATTCGCTGGTAGCAAATAACCTGGTGCTTGCTGTTTACCGCCACATCACCAACCCGGAATGTCGCCAGTATCTGTTACGCCAGTCTTTTGAAGAAGCGGTACATACCCACGCTTATCAATATTGTGTTGAATCTCTTGGCCTCGATGAAGGTGAAATTTTCAATATGTACCGTGAGTTACCCGCGGTTGCACGTAAAGCAGAATGGGCGCTACCATTCACCCAGCATCTGGCTGACCCCAACTTCCACACCGGCACACCTGAAAATGATCAGAAATTATTGCGTGAGCTCATCGCTTTCTACGTCGTATTTGAAGGCATCTTCTTCTATGTCGGTTTCACCCAGATCCTGTCCATGGGTCGACGCAACAAGATGACCGGTGTCGCAGAACAGTTTCAGTACATCCTGCGTGATGAATCCATGCACATGAACTTTGGTATCGACGTGATCAATCAGATCAAAATTGAAAACCCGCATTTATGGAGCACAGAATTCCAGCAGGAGATGGTAGATCTTATCCGCGAGGCGGTTGAGATCGAAACGCAATATGCACGCGACACCATGCCACGCGGCATACTCGGTTTAAATGCGCCGATGTTTGAAGAGTACCTGCAGTTCATCGCAAACCGCCGTTGTTCACAGATCGGTCTGCCTGCTCAGTACCAGGGCGTCAGCAATCCATTCCCCTGGATGTCAGAAGTACTGGACCTTAAAAAAGAGAAAAACTTCTTTGAGACTCGCGTAACTGAATATCAAACCGGTGGTGCACTGAGTTGGGATTAATGTAATACCAGGAACTCTCACTACATACATGATTGTGTCAGTAGATTAGGATATAAAAATAAGCCTGGGAGGCTGGAGTGAATTCAAAGGCGATGAGCAATCATCGCCTTTTTTATTGTAAGCGGATACCCCGTCAACCCTGGTTGGACATAATCAACAAAAACGATACTTACGACCAACATTAAGTTAGTGTTGCTACCAGTGAAGCCACACTGTCAGGCAGCTTCACCATCAAAACAACGCTGCAGTATTATTAACACAACAGTCGAGAAAGCTATAAAAACACAATTACAGTCCTGCTGTTGTAGTAACAATGACAAACTACTAACTAATAAAAAAACTTAAGGCATAGAAACAGGACCAATGCTTAATGAAGTGCTTAAAGCTAGATTTTAAAAAACCCAGCTCACCTAACATATCCAAATGTCCGCTTACGGCCACAAGGAGACGTTCAGCAATCCAATATTGATTGACTGCACTCAATCAAAAACAGGTATTCAAGTGCGTATTACTTGTCAAAGCCTGCAAGCCAGACTGCTATTGATTTTACTTCCCTTTGAATCAATTGCGTATCA
>JBFFVI010000329.1:0-1701 GCA_041570895.1 Gammaproteobacteria bacterium | reverse complement strand
GTCTGTTGACGGCAATGGCCGCGCCCGAGAGTATGCATTAACCTACACTGTGAATTTCACCATCAACATCCGAAAAGCAGAAAATCAGTCAGTAACTATGCCGCTAGAACCTAAACCGGAATCGGTCTCTTTAACGCGTACCCTGGTATTTGAGCCTGATGCGGTGCTCGCGGTGACCAACGAGACAGAGATCTTATATAACGATATGCGACGTAATGCCGCTAGTTCGATCCTGTTACGTTTGCAGGCACGTTCACGTCAGCAGTCGGTGCCAGTCAACAAAGATGTTGTCGCTAGTCCAAACGAGAAATAAGACTCGATGAACGTACGTCCCGATCAATTACCGTCGATGATAACGAAAACGGTATACCCGGTTTACATGGTGAGTGGTGATGAACCATTGCAGCAGATGGAATCACTGGATCTGATCCGTTCTTTTTTGCGTGATGAAGATTATTCTGAAAGAGAAGTGCTGGATGTCGATGCCCAGTTTGACTGGCAGCGTTTAATGGATGAGGCGGCGAACATGTCTTTGTTTGCCACCCGCCGTATCGTTGAATTACGACTGCCGTCTGCCAAACCGGGCAGGCAGGGATCGCAGGTACTAAAAGATTATTTATCACGGCCACCGGAAGATACCGTGTTGATTGTCAATGCCGGTAAAGTTGACGGCAGCGCCAAAAAATCGGCCTGGTTCAAAGCCATCGAGCAGAACGGACTGGTGGTGCAGTGCTGGCCGGTACCGGTAGACAAGTTGGCCGGCTGGTTACAGCAGCGATTTAAAAAACGCGATATGGATGCTGATAATGAAGTGCTGGCATACATCAGTCAGCATGTCGAAGGTAATCTACTGGCGGCCGATCAGGAGATCGAAAAACTCTACCTGTTATTGGGTCCGGGTAAAATTACCTACGCCGATGTCGCGGAAGCCGTCACCTCACAATCGAGATACAGCGTGTTCGAACTGGTCGATGTATTGCTGAGCGGCAACACAAAACGTGTCATCAAGATCGTCGCAGGACTAAAAGCAGAAGGCGTGGTACCGGTGGTGGTCAACTGGGCGCTGGCAAAAGATATCCGGTTATTAGCCAAAGTTGCACAAGATCCATCATCGGTGGACTTCACTCTGAAGCGTTCGGGCGTCTGGCAAAGCCGCAGCGCATTATTTAAATCCTGCCTGTCACGCCATGCCCAGCGCAGTTTTCCTGTGATGTTGAAACGTTGTGCTTATATTGATGCGGCCAGCAAAGGCATGGTCGATGCCAATGTCTGGGATGAGATCGAAACGCTGTGTGTGCGGATGGCTGGCAACACAAAAGCTGCCAGATAGTGTATTTATTATTTATCACAGCCAGCGGTTAAGTAAGCTGACCCCGTGCTCAGAGTGACAATGCTTTGAACAGGGGGCTGAGGTGAGTGTCTATACCACCGCTAACGCAGTCGTTATCAATATTGAGACTCAAGATTGGTTTTAAAATCATTCTGCAAGTCGTATGAGCATTCGTTATAATATTGCGCATTAATCAGTTTAGTATCAAAGCCATGAATGCAAACATAGAATCCACCATACTTGATATCACTCGCTACATGTCTGAGGTGGGGCTAGCCGCTCGCACTGCCTCAAGGGATGTCGGTCGTGCTTCAACAGCGCAGAAAAATCAGGCGCTTAGCGCAATCGCCGATCGTATCGGTGAGCAGGTG
>JBFFVI010000328.1:0-1720 GCA_041570895.1 Gammaproteobacteria bacterium | reverse complement strand
TCCGCTAACTCTTCAAAACTTATACTCTTTCTATATACTCATTGTAATCAATTACTTGGCATATACGAACAAGCAAGACTATACTCCTGCTTCTGTTTTCAAAAAATGCAAACAAACGACTGGAGGGATCCGTGAGTAAAGAACTTAAAGAATTGCGCGAAGCAGTATCAATGAAATACCCCAGCATTATTATGAAAAGATAGTAAAGATCTGGCAAGACAGGAACTTGAATGGCCATGACTGGGACCAGTACAAAGCGGCCGCCGCACTACTATATGCCGCTGCCGTTGACGGCATAGTCCACCAAAGCCAGATGACACCTCAGGGATACAGGGCGATGAACTGGGCATCACGCTCCCAGCTTAACCTTGATGCTGGCACTGCATCCTCTTGAGCGTAAGCTATGAGTGATTGCTTTTCCCCGGTCAATTTGTAATAAGGCATCGGCCGAAACATATTCAGCAAACAGACAAGCCAGGTTGTCGAGGCAATTCCCAGCCACTTGATGCAGCATTAACTCTCAGCAGTAAAACCAAAAGCCTTGTCATGTACGTAGACCAGCTTACATTCTTCGATATATTTTGCGTCGTGAATTCGACCCGCTTTAATATAACCAGTATCACCTTTATTAAGAATAACCGGCTCTCCATCAGCAACCAGCGCATCCGCTGATCGAGTAAAAAACTGTATCGACATCTTGCCTTCTACGACGACGGTCATGTCATCGCCAGGGTGTGAATGTGGCGGTTCTTCACTACCAGCCTGCCAACGCTCTAGCATGACTTCAGCACCCTCCGGGTTGGTTGGATAAGTCGTCCTCAGGGTAAAACCTTCAGGTGTATCAGGAACTGACACGTGATTTTTCCATATAGCACTGCTTTCACTGGTTACGTTTTTATCGGTATCGTTACTCATTATTGTTCTCTGTAAATAATATTGACCACAGTCTACTGTTATTACTTCTATGGTTATCAGCACCCGTCACAAGGAAAAGATACACATATCGCTTATTTTACGATTGGACCTGAGGCGATCCATTCAACATGCGCGCCTTCGGCGACACTATAACCAAGGTTTGATGATTTAAAAACAAAACCATCAGTGCGCTGCTCGATAATTTCAAGATAACCGCTACCCTTAGTTAACGTTATTTTCACCCTGGGAGAAGCGCTAAATTTTTCTGGATACAAAACATCGTGTTTGTAACTCAAACTATTACTTATCTCGATACTGCCCGATTGTGCAATCTCGCCCTGCTGCAACCGGTCTGTTTCAGATAACAGCATGAACATCACAATTACAGAAACTACAACAATAGATACTAATAGAAATTTTTTCATTACTGCTGATATCTCATCATGTTTATTAAAGATAATTAATGAATGAGCTGGATTATCGGCGCCTTGAATCCCGATAATCGTGGTTTTCTAATTCAACATCTGCCTGCACCTGTTCACGGCTTCGCTCATAGACTACTTCACGCCCCATGACAGAGCCTGCGTATGCAATACCAGTGGCTGTTGGTAATAACTCACATTTAACACTATGAACGCCTTCCCCTAAAACAACCTCGATCTTGTCTGCACTTTTACTAAAAACCACAACCTTCATAATTGCATCTGTTTCGGTAACGCGCACCTCTATTTTCTGCTCATTCATAAATCATCTCTTGTTAAATTAATTATATGTTTTCACCTGATTACGGCCTTTCTTTTTCGCT
>JBFFVI010000327.1:0-1768 GCA_041570895.1 Gammaproteobacteria bacterium | reverse complement strand
TAGCCATTACCTTCCTCTAACTATTTCTCTTCGTACTTTTTCAATAATACACCGTCATCACCGCAGCAACTAGCTGCACATTGTTTGATCTGGTGTAATTCTTCCGCTGTGCTATTCAGATATACTTCAACCGGCTGGTTTTCAGTCGCACAGTCACAACCCTTGTCATTATACACGTAAACCCTGTTTAGCCCCGCACGTTTTGCCTGTGCTTCTGCTTCAAATAACATATGCTCGGGCGTTGCTGGCACATGACTGAGCTTAAAAGCCGGGAAAAAGCGCGTCACATGCCAAGGACTATCAGCGCCCAGATTATCGCGTATCCAGCAGGCAATCTCATAGTGTTCTTCAGCATCATCATTTTTACCGGGAATGATATTGGTCCGTGTTTCGACATGAATGCCCAGATCCTGGGCTTTTTTAATCGATGCAAGCACCTGTTCGACTTTGGCCGGGCGGCAGATATCCTTGTAAAAATCATCTCGCATGCTCTTTATATCAGAACATAGAACATCGATCTTACCGGCGATTAATTCTAGCGCCTCATCGGTGACGTAACTGTTTGAGACATAAACCGTGTATAAGCCAGCCTTATGTGCCAGTTCACAGACATCGAGTACATACTCCAGCCACACGGCAGGCTCCGAATAGGTGAAAGCGATGCCCTGTACACCCGCATTGATTGCCGCATCGACCAGTTTCTGTGGTGGCACCCAGACTTCGGTAGACTGGCCTTTAGCGAGTTCATCCAGGGTTTCTACACCCCATGAGATATTCAGATTATGACAGCCACCACAGCGAAAACTGCAACCATAACTGCCGACCGACATGACTTTGGTGCCGGGACGATAATGTTTGACCGGTTTTGACTCAATGTCATCGATATCGATGGCTGAGATAATGCCGTATGAAAGGTTATAGAGCGTACCATTACGGTTGACATGTGCCTGGCAAAAACCACGCTGTCCGTGACTGATCTTGCATCGCCACAAACATAAATTGCAGCGTGTAGTGCCATTTTCAAGCTTTTCCTGCAAACGGGTTTCAACGAGCTGATATTGTTCGGACATGCTAAAAAACCGGTAGATGAATTAAATTAGAGTTTAGCAGTGAATGTTGCTATTAATACACCATCATTACAGGGTATATATAACCTGTTAGCCTTCACTTCAGCAGTGGATAGACGGTCATTATTATCATAATCGATGGCCTTATCGAGTAAGTACTGGTGTGAACCTATACGACAGCGATAGCCATACCCAAACACCTGGGTAGCACGCATGAAATTATAAGCATGCTGTGCTGTCCAATTGGTATCGATGGTGAAATCCGACGCCTCTGGATAAGGATAATAACTTACCAGTTCAGGGCCCTGCGCAGTTGTGACAAGACCATCCGTTGACAACTCTGACAGTAATGTCATCATTAGTGCCGCGCCCTTTTCTGCCAACGTCTGATTTATCTGAGCGTAATCCAGTCCGTCATCCAGCACAACCTTCTGCTGGATGACGATATCTCCCGCATCGAGATCATGGATCACCCGGTGCCAACTCACGCCTATATCACTTGCATCTTTCATCTGCCAGAATATTGGCTCAGGCCCACGATACTGAGGCAGTAGCGAGGGGTGCATATTAAAACACCCTTTACTGGCAAGTTTGACCAATTCATCAGACAGCCGTTTACCGTAACAGGACATCAAGATGACATCGATGGAAATTTTTTTACACTGTTCAACGATCGCGTCAATGGTCTGCGATAAATCGAT
>JBFFVI010000326.1:0-1818 GCA_041570895.1 Gammaproteobacteria bacterium | reverse complement strand
CTATACAAGCTGTCTTAGGTGAAGGTGTTGATGTAGCGATACGAAACCAGGCTGCTTACTCACTGGCCCGGCTTTTCTATAAAAAAAATGATCCGCAGAGTACACTATATGCGCTGGATCTGATTCTCGATGATGTTGAAAAATCACGCTATGAAGAAAAATATTCTCTTAATATCTTGCGCGGTAAAGAGCCCGAGACGTTCGAGACAGACGTAGCCTATCTGAGAGCATTGGCTAGTATCGATACTGGCCAGTTTGGTGAGGCCGTAAAACTGCTTCAAGCGTTAAAAAAGGAACCTAGTCTTAAAGGTTACGTTGCATACAATCTGGGTATCGCATTAATACAGAATGGGCAGGAGAATGAAGGCCTTATCGTTCTTGATGAGTTAGGCAGATTAGAGACCAATGATCCTGGTCTTGTAGCAATAAAGGATAAGACCAATCTGAAGTTGGCATATCGTTGGCTTGAAAAAGGCGATGCGAATAAGGCGCAACAATATTTTGGTCTGGTGCGCCTGGACGGGCCTTATTCCAATGCTGCGTTACTGGGTGCTGGATGGGTAGCTGTTTCACAGGGGAAATTTGATCGCGCACTGGTTCCCTGGTCGATGTTGCATGAACGTGCAGAAACTAATTACTCGGTACAGGAAGTTTTAATGGCTGTGCCGTATGCGTATGGAAAACTAGAGGCGCACGGTAAGGCGGCAAATTTATACAATCATGCCATGGATGTTTTCGTTCGCGAGATCGCTAGTCTGGATGATTCCATAAAATCGATCCGTACCGGAAAGTTACTGACAGCACTGCTCGATGAGAAGTCGAAAAAAGATAAGAACTGGGTGGTTAATCTGCGTGATATGGAGGAGACCCCGGAGACACGTTACATACTCGAATTGATGGCATCGCATGACTTTCAGGAATCATATAAAAATTATAAAGACCTTGCAGAGCTGCGGCATCACCAGGATAAGTGGCTGGCTGATCTAAGAGTGTTTGAGGAGATGATTGAAATCAGACGAGCCTATCAGCAACCGTTGTTACCTGTGGTCGAGGAGAAATTTAAAAAGCTCGATGCAAGAATGAAACTGAGATTAGAGCAGCGAGAAAATTTAGCGACAAAATTGAAAAACATGTTGATATCGCCGCGACCTGAATATCTCGCGACAGCGGTAGAGCGTCAGGCGCTGGATACTGTCAATGCGCTCGAAGAGATCAGGTTAACAGATCCTGCAGCAATAAGTGAAGATGTTGCGCTTCGTATCCAGCGTCTGCGCGGTATATTAACGTGGCGCGTACACAGTGAATACGACCAGCGATTAACCGATGCATATAATAATTTAGTTTCCTTAGATGAGATTATTACTGAGCTTAAAATCAGGTACCACTCTTTCATACGTACCCGTCAGGCAGCAACACAAAGTTACGAAGGTTATACCATTCCAATCCGTCAGTTGAGAACGCGACTATTTTCTGCGCAGCGAAAATTGAAAGGCGTGATGGCGAAGCAGGGACGGGTGATCGAGACTATGGCGATCAGCGAACTTGATCGCCGCCGTAAGCGTCTCGAAGAATATCAGATAAAAGCACGATTCGCGCTTGCTGAGAGTTATGATCGTGCAACAAAAGCGCAGCTGGATGACGAGATCGAGCAACAATTACAGAAACAGGAGCCAGCCAATAGCTCTGTACCCGAAGTGAAACAGGAACTGCCAGTCGAACAGGGAAATGAAATTAAATTACAGTCGCAAGATGAATCTCCTGTAGAAAGTCAGGTTGAAAGATCTTCGTCATTCAAAGACAAGTTATTAAATCATTAGG
>JBFFVI010000325.1:0-1840 GCA_041570895.1 Gammaproteobacteria bacterium | reverse complement strand
CCATCATGTTCATAGCTGGCACCAACCTTGTACCAGACCTGTGAAACCACTACTGGCGCGCGATGATTCTCTATCACCAGCACTTTCATACCGTTAGACAGTAAATAAGACTTTACTGCCTCGTCAGACTGCGATATTGCCGGCTCTTGACCGTTAAACAATACCCAGCCCAGGATAAATGTTGAAATAGCAACCAGACCCACTATTGACTTTATTTTCATTAATACCTTCTCTTGAACATCATTAATTCTGATCAATAACTATTTTTCTCATGCTCTTCACGATACACGTTTTTTATTGCGACTACCCGGCCAAGTGATGATAGGATACCCCAATTATTTTTCACTGCACAAATCATCATGTTTGGCTTCCTTAAACGCAAACAAAAAACTCTACCAGAGACAGAAACTGCCGCTGCAAAAACGCAACCCGAGTCAGAAGATAGCACAACTGATTTAAGCCAGTCTCTGGAAAAAACAAAACGCACGCTTTCCGATGGCATGGCCGATTTTTTTCTCGGCAAAAAAAGCATCAGCAACGAACTACTCGATGAGCTGGAAACACATCTGTTAAGTGCTGACGTCGGTGTCGATGCTACCACAACCATCATCACTGAACTGCAAAGCAACATCTCCCGCAAAGCGATCAACGATACCGAATCTCTGCACCTTAAATTGGCCGAGATCATGAAGACCATCCTGCAGCCTTGCGAGCAGCCACTGAACACCGACAGTGCCAGACCATTTGTTATCCTCGTCGTTGGCATAAATGGTGCCGGAAAAACTACCAGCATCGGTAAACTGGCCAACCACTTTATGCAACAGGGCAAATCCGTCATGTTGGCCGCCGGTGATACTTTTCGTGCCGCCGCGGTCGAACAACTACAGGAATGGGGACGTCGCAATGATGTGCCGGTGATCTCACAGGGCAGCGGCGCTGACCCGGCATCGGTTATCTTTGACGCTGTAGCGTCAGCAAGTTCAAAAAATATTGATATCGTCATTGCTGATACGGCCGGTCGCCTGCATACACAGGATAATCTGATGGATGAACTGGCAAAAATCAAGCGTGTACTGGGTAAACTCGACGCCGCAGCACCGCACGAAACACTGATTGTGATGGATGCCAGTTTTGGACAGAACGCGCTGCATCAGGCACAGCAATTTCATGACAGTATCGGTTTAACCGGCATGGCCGTTACCAAGCTGGACGGCACAGCAAAAGGCGGTATATTATTCTCCATCGCTAAAACATTAAATCTACCGGTGCGTTTCATCGGTGTCGGCGAAGGCATCAATGACTTAAGACCGTTCAATGCGAGTGAGTTTGTTGATGCGCTTCTGGAATAATGAACCTGTTAATACGAATAACATATGCTGGATAAAGAAAAAAAACCGTTGCCTCACTCACTACCTGCTGCTGTTTAGATGATTCATTTCGATAATGTCTGCAAACGCTACCCTGGCGGACACGACGCTTTAAACCGGGTTAACTTACGCCTTCCCAAAGGGCAGATGGCGTTCCTCACTGGTCATTCCGGCGCTGGCAAGAGCACCTTACTCAAATTAATCGCCATGATCGAACGCCCGACGCGGGGGCAGATCTTCCTCGATGGCGTCAACCTTAATAATATCGGTAACCGTAAAATTCCTTATATCCGACGTAACATCGGTATAATTTTTCAAAACCACCACCTGCTCTACGACCGCCCGGTATTTGATAATGTTGCCATGCCGCTGATTATTCAGGGCTATCGTCGCCAGGAAATACATAAACGTGTTCGCGCTGCACTCAATCAGGTGGGACTCTTGAGCAAAGAAAAGTCTGACCCCATCACCCT
>JBFFVI010000324.1:0-2038 GCA_041570895.1 Gammaproteobacteria bacterium | reverse complement strand
TCAGCTTTACCTGCACCCACCATGGTATGTAATTCATCAATAAACAGGATCACCTGTCCTTCCTGATGAGACAGATCTTTTAATACGGCTTTTAAACGCTCTTCAAATTCGCCACGAAATTTAGCGCCCGCAATCAACGTGCCCATATCGAGCGATAATATACGTTTACTCTTCAGACCTTCGGGAACTTCACCATTTAAAATACGCTGCGCCAGACCTTCGATAATGGCGGTCTTACCAACACCGGGTTCGCCGATCAATACCGGGTTATTTTTAGTACGACGCTGCAATACCTGGATGGTGCGACGTATCTCTTCGTCACGACCGATGACCGGGTCCAGTTTGCCCTGTGCTGCACGCTCACTTAGATCGATGGTATATTTTTCCAGTGCCTGACGATTTTCTTCTGCATTGGCATCATCCACCGACTCACCACCACGTACACGGTTAATCGCCTGCTCTATCTGTTTTTTATCCGCGCCGGAAGATTTCAGGACCTCACTAACGGCTGATTTTGTATCAACCAGGGCGAGCAAAAACAGCTCACTCGAGATGAACTGATCATTTCTTTGCTGCGCCAGTTTGTCTGTCTGATTTAATATTCGAATGAGCTCATTCGAAAGCTGGACATCACCCTCATGCCCCTGCACCTGTGGCAAGCGATCAAGTGCTTCATTTAGCTTTGTTTTGAGAGCATCAACAGCAACGCCGGTACTAGCTAATACCTGGTGGACAGTACTTGCATCCTGATCCAGCAACGCCAATAAAACATGGCTTGCTTCAATAAACTGATTATCCCGGCCTATTGCTAACGATTGTGCATCAGCCAATGCTGACTGAAACCGCGTTGTTAATTTATCCATTCTCATTTTCTTGCCTCATAATTTTTTATTTTTTCAGTGTTGCTCTGAAATAGATTAACTAGTATATGAGGACAGAAATGACACTTTCAAGTGTTCTCCAGTTGGTACTGCTAATGAGACACGCTTTGTTGATACACATCAAAAAAGCCGCATCTAAGCGGCTTTTTAACAATAATAACGATTACTTTAAATCATGACAACCAGATCAAACTCGCCATGCGCCCGGTCTTTTGTTGCCTACGGTAAGAATAAAAACGTTGTTCTTCACGGTAGGTACAGTCGTTTCCACCAGCGATTTTTTCTACCCCGAGAGATCGCAATTCAGTGCGCGCCAATTGATAGATATCACATAAATAATGACCTTTTGTCGTGCTCTCAAAAGCCGATCTATTGGCCCTATTTTTATCAACAAAAGCCGCCAGCACATCTTCACCTACCTCGAATGCATCGGCACCGATTGCCGGACCAAGGCTGACCAGTAGCTGCTCCGCGGAGGATTGCATCGCCTTTATGGTATTCGTGATGATACCCGCATGAAGACCACGCCAACCGGCGTGCGCGACAGCCACTTCCGTACCTGCCTGGTTACAGATAAAAACAGGCAGACAGTCTGCCGTCATTACCACACACACCACACCTTTATTTGCAGTGAAACTGGCATCCGCCTGAACGATCTGACCTACGCTTATCTCATCAGCACGAACAACCTTATTACTGTGCACCTGCTCTAACCAGACAGGTTCTGCAGGCAAGCTTAAATCGTTGCGCAGTTTCGCCCGATTACTCCGCACCGCCTGTGGCTCATCGCCGACATGGTCAGCCAGGTTATATTCACTGTATCCACTCGTGCTGACACCTCCGGTGCGCAAGGTCGTGAGCGCATGCACATTCTCCGGCTGCACAGAAGCAGGTGTAACTGAACCATCATCTGGCCAGTCTGCTGGCAGATATAATGAAGTATTCATCAGTGTCCGTTATTTATTGAGCTGCATATCCGCTTGCAACAAGCTGAGTAATTTTGTCATATCGTCCGGTAGATCTGCTTCGAACGAAACTTCCTCACCATGTTTTGGGTGGATCAGGGTTAACTTCCATGCATGCAGAGCCTGCCGTTTAAACGCCTGCAAATAATTAAGCAAGTCGAGCTGAGCACCCGGTGGTACTCGATGCCTGCC
>JBFFVI010000323.1:0-2189 GCA_041570895.1 Gammaproteobacteria bacterium | reverse complement strand
ATCAACTCACCAATCTGGGCAAGAAAATCTGTCCCCATCGACGGATTAAAACGGTTTACATCATTTGAGCCTAAACCTATCAAACCCAGGTTTGCGCCCGCCACCAATGGAATTATGGCTACAGATCTAATGCTGTCGGCAATCTCGCCGAACAAAAAGTTTTTTTGTTCTTTCGTCGCTTTGCCGCACACGGTATTTTTATGTTCGAGCATCGTCTTGAAAGCATTCAATGCTTCATCGCTGGCATCTACAAATAATCCGGTGGAGAGATCGATACGCGACTGGTCATCACTGAATAATTTTACAACAGCAAAATCGGCTGCCAGTTGATTTGATAAAACATCGAGCACGGTACTGACGACATCATCAAGATCATGCGAAGACAGCAGGTTGAGAGCCAGCCCATGACGACTTTGTGCTAATCGCTCATTATCTCTAGCCACATCCATTAGCTCACGCAGACGATCGTCCTGCATCTGTATCTTTTCGCGTAACACGCCAACCTGTCTTTCGATCAAAGACACGGCTTTACCCGTTTCATGTGGCACCTCGAGTACCGCCAGCAATTCCGGATGGCGCTGTAATATGTCTGAATTCTCACGTATCAAACTGATAAGCTCTAAATCTGTAGCCAACTGCTGCTCTTGAGCCTCAGCTGAATCTTCTATTAATTCTTCTTTTATTGTTTTTGTTTTCATCTTACTCACAATTAATTTGCCCTTGAAATACCGTTGTTGCCGGCCCCTTCATTAATAAGTTTTGACCTTCACCCTGCCAGTGGATAGTTAAATCACCGCCGCGCAGGCGCACCGTCACCTGTTCATCCAGCTTTCCTAGCTGTCGGCCTATCGCGACTGCCGCACAGGCTCCTGTGCCACAGGCCAATGTTTCTCCTGCACCGCGCTCATATACGCGTAACCGTATTTCATTACGATTAACGATTTCCATAAAACCCACATTCACCCGCTGCGGAAACTGTTTATGCCTTTCTATAGCCGCGCCTATTTTTTCAACTTCAGCCGCTTCAATATCATCGACCTGCAATACAGCGTGCGGATTTCCCATTGACACTGCTCCTATAGCATACTCAGCATCATTCACCATGAGATAGTACGTTTCCGCCTGACTTTCGGTCAAAAAGGGCAAACTCTGTGGCTGAAAGTCCGGAACCCCCATGTCAACGGTTACCTGATCCTGCTCTACTTTTAACTCGATCAGTCCACACGCTGTTTCTACCGGGATAACCGTATTCGTGGTTAGACCTTTTTCGCGAACGAACAGGGCAAAACAGCGTGCACCATTACCGCATTGCTCGACCTCTCCACCGTCGGCGTTAAATATTCTATATCTAAATTCTGCTTCTTGAATATTCGGCTTTTCCACCAGCAACAGCTGGTCACAACCAACGCCAAAATGCCGATCTGCAATTCTTTTAATCTGCTCGGGGGATAGATCTATCGCCTGGGAAATAGCATCGATAACCACAAAATCGTTACCTAAACCATGCATTTTTGTAAATTCGATCACCATTAAAGTCTTTTATTGCCCCAGTATCCCGCTCACTAACCTTGAAACTTACTTTCAACCTGTATTTTCAGCATACCCTGTGATTCACCATAATGGCAATCAGATTTGTTGTTATATATCGCTTTTATGTTAATATCAGACATACGTCTAACTAGAAAGGTAAACAATATTATGTCTCTTGCACAAAATATCCAGGACTTTCAGGATGAGCTCATTCCCACAATTCCTGAAGCAACCATGAACACCTTGATGTCCGAGCTAGGTGGTCTTATTGCTACTGGCATAGCTGAAAAATCGATCGCACAGGGAGCAGCCTTTCCAGATTTCGATTTAGCTAACGCCAATAAGGAATCACGCAGCCTGCAGTCATTTCTTAGTAATGGCCCTCTCGTCGTCAGCTTTTACCGTGGCGCCTGGTGCCCATACTGTAATCTTGAAATAAACGCGCTACAGCAACGGCTGCCGGAGATCACCGCTGCGGGTGCCCAGCTGGTAGCCATCTCGCCGCAAACACCTGATAAATCTGCTGATCAGGTGGCTAATTCAAAACTAAATTTTGAAGTGTTGAGCGACATCGATAACAAACTTGCCAGGGAATGTGGCCTGGTTTTTACTCTGCCAGAATCATTACGGCCTATCTATAGCGCCTGGGAGATCGATAT
>JBFFVI010000322.1:0-2251 GCA_041570895.1 Gammaproteobacteria bacterium | reverse complement strand
TCTAAATAGACCGCACGATAGATGGCATAGGCGGTCGCCACGTTATGACATAACACGCCGATTTCAGCAGGGTATCGGCCTCTGGGTACTTCCTCGCCGGTAATGATCTTTATTAGTTGTTTTTCACCACCACTCGGGTAGATGGTGGGCACGACCTGAATCTTAAAGAAGCCAGTGCCATCATTATCAATCGCGGACTGTATCGCTTTGATGGCTTCAGGTTTATTGTCTTCGATGGCGATGACGCACTGTCTGGCTTTGATGACATGACCGATGATGTCAGCACCGGTTAAAACCGCTTGAGCATGCTCACGCATCAGCACATCATCACAACTGATATAAGGTTCACATTCGACACCATTAAGAATCAGGGTTCTGACGTTCATTTCAGTCTGTTTGACCGAGGACGGGAAGGCCGCACCACCGAGTCCGACGATGCCTGCGTCACGAATAATTTTACGCAGCTCGGAAGAAGACGTCTGGTTATAATCATCGCCCAGAGGATGACGTTCTATCCATTCATCTTTGAAGTCATTCTCGATAAAGATACACAGATCGGGTAAGCCGGAGATGTGAGGAACATCATGCTGTTTGATATCGGTAATGGTACCTGAGACCGGTGAATGTATCGCTGCACTGATCATATTGCCTGGTTTGGCGAGCATCTGTCCTTTTAATACCCGCTCGCCTTTCTTAACCAGGGGCTGGCTGATGATGCCGATATGTTGCTGTAACGGGATAATGAATTGCTTGCTTTGCTCCATGCTTGATATTGCTGAGCCCGTCGACAGATGTTTATAGGCGACCAGTGTCAGGCCGCCATCAAATTTTGAAATTGTGTCTGTCTGAGTCATGGTAATAATTTAACTGGCATGGGGCGCAGCATAATCAACTTCGGGTAATTCAGCAGTCCATGTGCGTACCGTAGGTTGAACTTCAAAAATATGGATACAGTCAACCGGGCACGGTGGTATGCACAAATTACATCCGGTGCATTCAGATTCGATGACGGTATGCATCTGTTTGGCCGCACCTAATATGGCATCGACGGGGCAGGCCTGGATGCACAGGGTGCAGCCGATACATGTCTCTTCATCGATGCGGACTATCGTCGGTAAGGTTTTAACCTCACCGTGTTCAGCGTTTAGCGGTTTAACCTCAACATCGAGCAGGTCAGCCAGGGCGATGATCGTTGCTTCACCACCGGGCGGACACTGGTTAATTTCGGCTTCACCTTTTGCGATGGCTTCTGCATAAGGTCGACAGCCAGGAAAAGTGCACTGGCCGCATTGTGTCTGCGGTAACAGGGCATCGATCTTGTCGACTACCGGATCGCCCTCAACTCTAAAGCGAACGGCAGAATAGGCGAGTATCAGTCCGAAGATACTGGCGATGATGGCAAGAGTGATAATGACGGTAAACATGCGTATTTTATGATGTACAGTCTATATCTTTATGAGACCGGCAAATCCCATAAAAGCGAGCGACATGATACCGGCAGTAATCAGCGCAATCGATGTACCCTTAAATGCTTCCGGTACGTCAGCAACATTGATGCGCTCACGTAATGCTGAGAATAAGATCAATACCAGTGAGAAGCCGACGGCCGCGCCAAAACCGTAAAACAGGGATTGCAAAAATCCATGTTGCTCCTGAATGTTGAGTAGAGCAACGCCGAGCACGGCACAGTTGGTGGTGATCAGAGGCAGGAATATACCGAGCACGTTATATAACAATGGACTGGTTTTGTGCACCACCATCTCGGTAAATTGCACGACCACCGCGATCACCAGGATAAACATGATCGTGCGCATGTATTCGAGTTCAAGCGGAGCCAGGATGTATTCATTGACCAGGTAACTGCTGACCGAAGATAGTGTCAGTACAAATGTAGTCGCCAATGCCATGCCGATGGCTGTTTCCAGTTTTCGGGAGACGCCCATGAAAGGGCAGAGGCCAAGAAATTTAACCAGGACGAAGTTGTTGACCAGTATGGTGCTTAGCAAAATGAGCGCGTATTCTGTCATGCGCGCATTCTATCAGATTGCCGTTCTGAGTTTTATTGATTTAACTTAAAGAAAAGCGAATAAAATCAATGAAGAAAGTAGGTTTTTTATTGGTGAATTTGTGACGGTTTAAATGAGCTTATTGATTGCTGACATGGTTTAGCTCGGCATTTTCCAAACTATGAGGGTCTGCTGTTACCTGGTTGCGGCCGTTCTTTTTTGAGGTGTAAACCGCACAATCAGCG
>JBFFVI010000321.1:0-2253 GCA_041570895.1 Gammaproteobacteria bacterium | reverse complement strand
CCATCTTCACGATCACCTGCGCAGCTTCGCTATTATAATAACGGCCATCACCACCGAGCACCAGGATTTTCCCCGGATAGCCTTCGAGTGCATCAAAGATCGATTGCACGAAATTTTCCAGATAATTAGTCTGCTGGAACACTCTGACTTTTTTGCGCAGCCCGGAAGTTCCAGGGCGTTGGTCATCAAAAGGGCTTGTGTTTACGGTAATTCTTTTCATGATATTTTTATCTATTTGGGTTGTAGTACTTATCGTCTATATTATGAACGACTTTTATTCAGCCAATCTAATCTCTTCACAACAAGCTGCGAGTTTATAGCTTATTCAGAATCATGCACCATTGTTAATCATGTTGCATTAATTCAGTGCAGAATTTGCATGACCTTATTAGAGTTATGCTCACTGAGCTTTATACAGCTAACGCCAGTTTATCGTTAATTTTAACTTGTATAATATTGTCTTAGTGATTTACAGTAATACGGGTTACTTGATTTATAACAAGTGGCTTGATCTTTGCATTCTTTAATATGTTTATGATGTATTTTCCATCTTCAAAAATATAAAAAAACGGTAATTATGAATAAAGCAGATATTGGTCTAATCGGACTGGCAGTAATGGGGCAGAACCTGGTGTTAAATATGGCTGACCACGGTTATCGTGTCGCCGTGTTCAACCGCACCACCAGCAAGGTGGATGAATTCATCAACGGCCCGGCAAAAGATACCAGTGTCCTCGGTACTCACAGCATGGAAGAGCTGGTCGCTTCATTGAGCACTCCGCGCAAGGTCATGCTGATGGTCAAAGCAGGTGAAGTGGTTGATCGCTTCATCGAGTTGCTGATCCCGCTACTGGAACCCGGCGACGTCATCATCGATGGCGGTAACTCACATTTTCCAGACACCACCCGACGCACCGCTTATCTAAAAGCAAAAGGTTTACGCTTTATCGGCACCGGTGTTTCAGGTGGCGAAGAAGGTGCACGCTTTGGTCCTTCTATCATGCCCGGAGGAGACCCCGAAGCATGGCCGCTGGTGAAAGACATCTTTCAGGCAGTCTCTGCCAAAGTCGATGGCGAACCTTGTTGTCAATGGGTAGGGCAGGACGGTGCCGGTCATTTTGTAAAGATGGTACACAACGGGATTGAATACGGTGACATGCAGCTGATCTGCGAAGCTTATTCATTGATGGAACATGCATTAGGCATGAGCTGCGATGAGATGCAGCAGGTTTTTGCAGAATGGAACACCGGCGTACTCGATTCCTACCTGATCGATATCACCAAAGACATCCTTGCCGTCAAAGATGAAGATGGTCAACCGCTGGTAGACAAGATACTCGACACTGCCGGTCAGAAAGGCACCGGCAAATGGACCGGTATCAGCGCGCTCGATCTGGGCGTACCATTAACCCTGATTGGTGAATCTGTTTTTGCCCGCGTACTCTCTTCATTAAAAGATGAGCGCGGACGTGCAGCAGTAATACTCGGCCCGCGTCCACAAATAACGCCGGTAACAGATAAACAGGAGATAATAAATGCTCTTCGTGATGCTTTGTACGCATCGAAAATAATCTCTTATGCACAGGGTTTTATGCTCATGGCCGAAGCCGCAAAAGACTATGGCTGGGACCTCAACTACGGTGAGATCGCACTCATGTGGCGCGGCGGCTGCATCATCCGCAGCACCTTCCTCGGCAACATAAAAGAGGCCTATGATAATAATCCTCAACTAGAAAACCTGGCACTCGATTCATTTTTCACCGAGGCGCTCAAATCAGCAGAAGCGGGCTGGCGTAAGGCCGTCATACTCGCCGTTGAAAATGCCATTCCGGCACCGGCATTTACTTCTGCATTATCCTATTTCGATGGTTATCGCAGTGAACGCCTGCCGGCCAACCTGCTACAGGCACAGCGTGACTACTTCGGCGCGCATACTTATGAACGTATCGATCATAAACGTGGTGAATTTTTTCATACCGACTGGACCGGTCATGGCGGCAAGGTCGCCTCAACGACTTACGAAGTATGATCTAACCAGAAGATCAGCTGAGCTTATACGATGAATATTCTTGCCGCAGATGTAGGTGGTACCAAAACCCGGTTGCTATGTGCCAGTGCGGAGTCGCCTGAACAAATATTGTATGAAGCATGTTACAAGAGCAGGGATTTCGAAAGTTTTGAACCCCTGTTAGAAACCTTTATTCATGATAGCGGCACACCGGCCAGTGAGATCGAAACATTAGCGCTGGCGCT
>JBFFVI010000320.1:0-2283 GCA_041570895.1 Gammaproteobacteria bacterium | reverse complement strand
TACCAGCCTGGCATCGTTTCGTGTCGGTGGCGGAATTGTCCTGTTACTCATGGCTCTTGCCATGTTGAGCGGACAGACAGGTGCCGTGCGGACAACACCAGAAGAAGAAGCTGAAGCCGAAGACAAGAGCGCTATCGCCGTTGTGCCGCTGGCGATACCATTGATGGCTGGCCCGGGCTCCATCAGTACCGTCATCATCCAGATGCATCGCTCGGGTGCCGATTATCATGGCCTGTTAGTGATTTTGAGTATAGCTCTGGTCTGTATGTTACTGTGGGTGGTACTGCGCCTGGCATCAACCATCGGCAAAGCATTAGGACCGATTGGCCTGAACATTATCAACCGTCTGTTTGGTCTTATCCTGGCGGCAATCGCGGTGGAGATAATGGCCAATGGTCTGAGACAGTTGTTTCCGGTTTTGGCCGGATGAAGATAATAAGACAAAGAGCGTCTATTGCTTACTATCGCACTGGCTAAAAAAGGGAGTTAGCAATATGTTTTCTGGACTATTATCACTGACCCCTGTCTTTTTAACATCATAACCTGGACAACATAAATCACGCATAATAAACAACTGGAAACCATCGACATGATCTGCCGATAACCATCATCGTATCTGGCAGTGATTTTTATTTGTTAGCAGATTATTTATTAATTGCGCTTATTGGACTCGCGCCAACCGCACTGATCTTTTTTCTGTCTCGAGTTGGCTGGCCAAACAGAAACCCCTGAGAGAGATTGAAACCAGCGGCCTTAACCTTGTGTAACAACTCATCTGTTTCGATACCTTCTGCAACCAGATCATAACCCAGACCATTTAACATACT
This sequence comes from Gammaproteobacteria bacterium, assembly GCA_041570895.1. Taxonomy (GTDB): domain Bacteria; phylum Pseudomonadota; class Gammaproteobacteria; order SZUA-229; family SZUA-229. The sequence goes on along the minus strand of JBFFVI010000320.1, from coordinate 1,456 downwards.
GGCCATCTTCTCGACCAGTTTTCCCAGACGATCATCCATCATTCCCTGTATCAGGGTGATATCAAATTTGATAATGTCTACCGGCATGCTGGTGAGGTAGCGTAATGATGAGTAACCACTGCCAAAATCATCCAGCGCTACTTTAAAACCTAGTTTTCTCAATATCGTCAAACTGCGTGCCGCTGAACTGATCTGGGTAATCAATGACGTTTCTGTCACTTCGATGACGATATAGTAACTCTGGGTAAAATCTGTCAGTGGCATTAACCATTCGACTACATCTTTGTGACCGACAGACTCGGCAGAGAGATTGATCGAGATACCACTACCAGCAGGAATAAATTGCTGAACCAGATCTTCATGCACTTTATCAATAACAGTGCGGTCCAGCGCGTGTTCCATCTGGCGCATGGTGACGATCGGAAATATATGTGATGGAGGAACCAGTTCACCTTCATATCGAATACGGAGCAGCGCTTCGTAATAAGCGACATTGCCGGTACCGGTATAAACGATGGGCTGATAGTGCATCTCAATCCCGGTATTGTGTGTAACTGCTTCATATACAGCACTGCTTATCCAGCTTGAGAATACCGCTTCAGTACCATCAGCCATGGCATCATTGAATAAAACTGGTTGGGTGATGCCTGGTCTTTTCGCCTGGTAAACAGCAACGTCTGCCTGCCATTGTAAATTATTTAATTTTTCAAGTTCGTCAGCCCGGCAATGCGATATGCCACAACTGATACGAACGGTTTCCTTGATTCCCATAGAGCTGAAATCGTGGTCCTGAACAGCATCTATACAGCGCTGAGACAATATCAGCTCATCCTCAGAGGTACTGCCAATAATTATCGCGGCGAATTCATCACCGCCGATGCGATATAACTTCTCAGAGTTTCGAAGTGCTTTCTGGATGCAGGCACTGATGGCTCTGAGAACCTCATCGCCTACCTGGTGACCGTAAGAATCATTGATCGCTTTGAAATGATTGACGTCGAACAATATTAAGCTGACACCGACGCGGCGACGACTTAACAGTTGTTTGGAGTTGTTCCACTCGACTTCGAAGGCACGTCGATTGAGCATACCCGTGAGCGTATCGTGGTGTGCCAGCACCCATAATTCCTGATTTTTTTCATCGAGATCAAAATGTGCTTTTTGCAGGTCAGCATGGTAAGTATTTAATGAAGACCTGATCTTTTCAATCTCTGTCACAGGAAATACAGCGTTGATACCGTCAGTTAAATTATCCAGGTTACCGTGTAACAACTTATCGATATATTCTGAAATTTCAAGCAAGGGTTTACCGAGAAGATAGACCATCAGGAAATAGAACATCAAACACAGAATACCGACGATACTCGCCAGCTGGATGACCGTGACTTTCACGATTTCCATCATAGTCTCTGCTTCAGGGCTGGACTGAAGCTCGAAACTGAGGACAGAAGCCGAC
>JBFFVI010000319.1:0-2319 GCA_041570895.1 Gammaproteobacteria bacterium | reverse complement strand
CTTTAGAGACACCGTTGATGACCACGGTCTGATCGCTCAGCTCGGGACATGCATTTAGAATGTTGACAAAACCTTCATCGGTCCAGACGATGTGTTCATAGATATCATCGGTCATGACCACGATATTGGGGTGTTTTAGCAATATATCGCCAAGAGCCTTGAGTTCAGCTTTGCTGTACGCCTTGCCGGAAGGGTTGGAGGGACTATTGATGATAACCATTTTGGTTTTGTCAGTAATCGCCTGCTGTAGTTGTGCGGGGGTGATTTTAAATGACTGTGAGATGTTACCTTCGACAATAACCGGGGTGGCATCAGCCAGTTTGACGATATCGGGGTAGGACACCCAGTAAGGGGCGGGAATGATAACCTCATCGCCCTCGTTTAATAAGGTCATGCACAGGTTGTAAAATGCCTGTTTACCACCGACGGAAACCAGTACCTGGTCAGTGGCAAAATCAAAGCCATTTTCTCGTTTGAACTTGTTTATAATGGCCTGTTTAAGACCTGCAGTACCGTCAACCGCAGTATATTTAGTGTAACCCTTATTAATTGCGTCGATAGCAGCCTGTTTGATGTATTCAGGGGTATCAAAATCAGGTTCACCAGCAGCCAGCCCAATGACATCTCGACCTTCGGCGCGAAGTTGATTGGCTAAAGCAGTGACGGCCAGGGTAGGTGAAGGTTTGACTCTTTGTATACGATTTGAAAGTGATATTTTCAATGTAGTGTCCGTGAATAATTTAGCCATTAATTGTAAGTATTTGTTTATCCGCTGAGTTTAATTTATTTTTAGTGTGGAATGTAGTAGCCCAGAATGATTATGTTGAAAAAATTTGACCTGACCACCGAATATCAACCGACAGGTGATCAACCGGAAGCAATAAAGACCCTGATTGATAGTTTTGAAAATGGTTTAGCCAGGCAGACGCTATTAGGAGTCACCGGTTCAGGCAAGACCTTTACGGTGGCTAATGTCATCAACCACTTACAAAGGCCGACCATTATCATGGCGCCTAACAAAACACTGGCGGCGCAGCTCTATGGCGAGATGAAGGAATTTTTCCCCAATAATGCGGTGGAATATTTCGTTTCCTATTATGATTACTACCAGCCTGAAGCCTATGTGCCTGCGAGTGATACCTTTATCGAAAAAGATGCTTCGGTTAATGAGCATATCGAACAGATGCGACTGTCGGCAACCAAGGCTTTGATGGAGCGACCAGACACTATTATCGTGGCGACGGTCTCAGCAATCTATGGTCTGGGTGATCCCGAATCATATTTTTCCATGATATTGCACCTGGTGCGAGGTGATGTCATCGATCAGCGCAATATTTTAAGACGGCTGGCTGAATTGCAGTACTTACGCAATGATATCGAGTTGCGCCGTGGCACTTATCGAGTACGAGGCGAGGTAATCGATATCCATCCAGCGGACTCTGAACGTGAAGCCATCCGTGTTGAGCTGTTCGATGATGAGATCGAGAATATCAGCATCTCTGATCCACTCACCGGCGAGGTCATTAAAAAAGTTGCCCGTATTACGGTTTATCCAAAAACACATTACGCTACTCCCCGAGAAGTCATTCTAGGGGCAATCGAGCACATAAAAGTCGAACTGCGTGAGCGTTTAGAAGAGTTACGCGACAATAACAAACTGGTCGAAGCCCAACGTCTGGAACAGCGCACCCAGTTTGATATCGAGATGATGCGTGAACTGGGTTATTGCAGCGGTATCGAAAATTACTCACGTTATCTATCGAATCGAAATCCCGGTGATCCGCCTCCCTGTCTGTTTGATTACCTGCCGAAAGAAGCGTTACTGATCATTGATGAGAGTCATGTTTCGATACCACAGATCGGTGCTATGTATAAAGGTGACCGTTCACGCAAAGAAAACCTGGTGAACTTTGGTTTCCGGCTGCCGTCTGCACTGGATAATCGGCCACTGCGTTTTGATGAGTTTGAGAAGATGTCACCACAGACGTTATTTGTTTCCGCAACTCCCGGACCTTACGAGGATGAGCATGCTGATGCACTGGCGAGACAGGTGGTGCGGCCAACCGGTCTGCTCGACCCGCTGATAGAAGTACGCCCGGTGGCGACACAGGTCGATGATGTTCTGTCAGAGATAAACAAACGTGTACCGTTGAATGAACGGGTATTAATCCTTACTTTAACCAAGCGCATGTCTGAAGACTTAACGGAATATTTAAGTGAACATGATGTAAGGGTACGTTATCTGCATTCTGACATCGATACCGTCGAGCGTGTCGAAATTATCCGTGATCTGCGACTTGGTGAATTTGATGTGCTGGT
>JBFFVI010000318.1:0-2325 GCA_041570895.1 Gammaproteobacteria bacterium | reverse complement strand
TTCCTGTCGAAAAGATTAATCCTTTAGCTATTGTTGACATCGTTCGCTGAGCAGTCAGCTATCGTGGTTATGCCCTAATGATGTTTAAAGCTGTGCCCGAATGTTTTCTCTGCTGCATTAGCTTCACGAGCGTAAGTTGAAAAATTATGCTGATCAGGATCAATTTACCTTCAACCTAAATGACAAGCTGTATCTGTCGACTATACTAAATAGACCGAAAAGATGAATCTTTCCACCTCGAAAATGCAGTAGGCAGATCGGGTTGAGTCATCATCGCAATAATTAGAATATCAAACGGGCCACTCATTGAATCAGCATCGACGACTATATTTTTCTGTATTTATTGTTTTTTGTTTTCTGCTGGCGTTATTATCCTCACAGAATAGTACCGTTCGCTGGCTGGATGCGCAGATGTTTCGCTATGCCAGCTTCTTGTTACCTGCGCAGTCTGAAATAAATGATTTTCGTGTAATACAGCTGGACGAGGCGCGTTTGCAGAAACCTGAAGGCATACGTGAGTTCCGATTTTTTCTACGCAAGCTGAGGAAGTCACAGGCCGCAGAAATTGTCTGGTTGAGTGATGATTTTCCACAGATGGATTATCTGCCGGTCGAAGATGAAGCAAACGAGCCAGCAGCCAGGCGCAGCAAAACTAAAGGTTCGGCAGCCGAACAGTCTGCAGCAGAAGATGAGAATGAGGATGAGCAGCAGTGGCAACCGACACAGGGTGAACGAAATAAGCTGGCCTGGATGCTGGAACACCAGCGTGTATTTTTAACCCAATATACCAATGTGCCTGATCAGCAAAACTATATTCCTTATGATGAATCATTGTTATATCAGGATGGCTGGCGACAATATATTCCCACTGTCTTTCTACCGGAAGCTCAGACCTTCAGGTTAACGAATACGCAGTCACCCTATCGAGTCTATCCTTTCAATCCTTATGCCGCTGACCAGCAGTCGCTGATCTGGTATGACGAGGCCAGGGGTTTGTCTTTGCCGGATCTAACGCTGGCAGTATTTAGTCGTTATCAGAACAGCGAGCAATTACACTGGAGTGAGGAGGGGCTGATCCGGCTGGATGGCTTGAATATCCCGGTTGATCTCTCCGGCAAGGTGTTTAGTTACTTCTCCGATCTCACTGGACGTCATACAGAAATAAAGGCGCTGTCCTTGCAGGCTGCTGCTGCAAAGCCAAATGATTATTATAAAGATAAACTGGTGTTGATCGGTCAGGATGTCAATCGCCTGCAGATACTGGCTGATGCGCTCAGTAGTTTAGAGGCCAATGCAACTTACTATACGCCCGCAGAAAGCTGGTGGTTACTACCATCATTATTAGCACTGGTGGTTATTTATCTATTATGGTTATTGCCTTTGTTATCGAAACAAAGCGGTTTGTTTCTGGGGGCATTTCTGCTCATGGGGATAATTTCAGTACAGCCGGTGCTGTTGATACTGAAAGGCATCTGGTGGCCGACGATCAATATTTTACTGCTCATGATCATCGGGCAGATAGTGGTATATATCTACACGTCTGGACAGTCTATTCTCAATGACCTCATTAAAAAGCAGCATGACGCATGGTTTCAGCTTGGGCACTACCAATATGAGAAAGGTGATTATGAGACCGCGATCACCAGTCTATTAAAATGTGGGGCTGATGATGCGGCGCTTTCTGATCTCTATAAAATTGGCTTAAGTTTTGAACGTAAACGGCAATATGATCGCGGACTTCAGGTGTACTCGGAAATCAGCATCCGCCGAAAAAATTATAAGGACATTGATAAACGCATTAAATCTATCGTTGGTTTCTCTTCGTCGCAGACAAAGATCTCCTCACCTAACCAGTCGCAAAAAACACTGGTGATGTCACAGATGGAGCTGCCGGAGTTTGGTCGCTATAAGATAGAAAAAGAATTAGGCCGTGGCGCTATGGGTGTGGTTTACCTGGGAAGAGATCCGAAGATCAATCGACAGGTGGCGATCAAAACACTGGATTATTCACAGTTTTCAGAGAAAGATATCAATACTTTTAAAGCACGTTTTTTCCGTGAAGCCGAAGCCGCTGGTCGACTAAGTCACAGTAATATTGTTACCGTTTATGATATGGGTGAAGAGGAAGATTTTGCTTTTATCGCGATGGATTATGTTTCAGGTGTGTCCTTGTCTGAATATGCTATGCCCGGCGCTTTGCTGCCGGTACAGGAGGTTTATCGTATCGTTCGGATCGTTGCGGAAGCGCTGGATTATGCCCATAAGCAGAAGATTGTTCACCGTGATATTAAACCCGGTAATGTGATGTACGATGCAAAGAACAAG
>JBFFVI010000317.1:0-2361 GCA_041570895.1 Gammaproteobacteria bacterium | reverse complement strand
CGGGATGAACTTTCTGCATCATGCGGCGGTGCGCCTGGATAACGTCTTCGCCTTTGTAACCTGGTTTAAGTCCCAGTATCTCCATGGCTTCTTCTGTACTCATGGTCTGTTTGCCATTAGGTGGCGGCGTCTGTGCCTGTTGGGGTCCGGCTTTGTTCTGCTGGTATAGGCGGCTGATGAAGGGCAGGTATTTAACTAATTGCATGGCGCGGGGAAGTAGCGCGATTAGTCCGGCTATCGCAGCGGTGATGACATTGAGGTGGCCGGTGACGGCCAGCATGCCAAGAACGGCTAGCACGCCGCCTATGATACTCCACATGACCAGTTTCTTGCGCTCTTCTCCGCTGGTCTTTGTGATTTTATGCCAGAGGATCAAGGCGATAGCGGCAACGGCGATTAGGATGATGAGACGAGGCATGTTTATTATCAGTGATTACTATAAAGCAGTATTTTGGTGCATTTTGAATTCACTTACTAGTGGGGTATTGGCGTTTGCATTTCTGTATGGTCAAATGGTGTGATTTTAATATTTAGCTTAAGGTGCAAATGATGAAAAAAGTAATGAGTGTGTTAGCTTCAATGTTATTGGCATCGACCGTGAATGCAGAAGGCGCTATCGATGCACAACGTATCTATGTTGGCGGTGGTTTGGGTTTTAATAACCTGCCGGGTTTTGGTAGTTCTCGCGGCTTCCAGTTTTTTGCTGGTTATGACCTGAATGCCAAGATAAATGACGATATTTCCAGTGCTCTGGAGATCGGTTATAGCGACAGTGGCAAGTTTGAGCGGTTGACGACAGCGCCTAAAGTGAACGCAGTGAAAGGTGCCTGGTTCTCCATGCTGGAATCTGTACCGTTATCAACCAAAACAGACATGCTGGTACGCCTGGGTTATGACTTTGGAGATGATGATGGTTTGATATTGGGCACGGGCATGCAGTATAACTTTGATACAAAAGTTGCCATGCGCATGGAATATGTTGCACGCGAACATATGAATGGTTTGCAGGCTAATGTGCTGGTCAAGTTCTAACCTGAATTGATGCTGTTTCGACAGGCTTCACTTCTCGCCATGATGGTTTAGTAAATCGCTTCATATCTCGCAATGATGAGAACTAACGCAGGTTTATGACAAATCGTATCGAAGATATTCTGCAGTTCTGGTTTGGTGCGTTTCCAACACCATATACTGCTGATGTCACCAAGATGGATATGTGGTTTAAAAATGGTGCGGCTTACGATGCTGAGATTTTTATAAACTTCGGTGTCGATTATGAAAAAGCCATCAATGGTGAGTTAGATCACTGGGTAGATTCCTACCGTGGTCGGCTGGCATTGATCATCTTGCTCGATCAATTTTCCCGTCACATCCATCGCAATACAGCGATGGCATTTGCACAGGATAAAAAAGCGCAGGACTTATGTATCGATGGTATCGGTGCTGGAGATGATAGTAAGTGTCACGCTGTTGAGCGCAGCTTTTTTTATCTGCCGCTCGAACATGCGGAAGACATCGAAAAACAGAACCTTTGCGTCAGGGCTTATACGCAACTATTGAAGGATGTCCCTGAGATGTATCAGAAACCATTTCAGTCTAATCTGGAGTATGCAAAAAAGCATCACTTCGTGATCGAAAAATTCGGTCGCTTTCCAGAGTTGAATGAGATTCTTCAGCGAACCAGCAGCACAGAAGAAATTGAATTTATTGCTAGCGGTGAGTATTCTTTTCTGTGATTTTATGTGCCGGTGATGTACTGGTCTCGCAGTTCACGTCTCAATATTTTTCCGACATTGGTCTTTGGCAGCTCATCGGTAAAGACGATAGATTTTGGCACTTTGTAGCTGGTTAAACTTTCTCGGCAATAATCCCTTAAAGCTTCTTCTGTTAATGAGTGATCTTTTTTTACCACGACAGCCATAACGACTTCACCACTGTGTTCGTCCGGTTTGCCGATAACGCCAACTTCGACAACACCGGGATGAGATGCGATGACTTCTTCGACTTCGTTGGGGAATACGTTGAAGCCAGAAACCAGGATCATGTCTTTTTTACGGTCAACGATCTGTACAAAACCATCGTCATCGATAAAACCTATATCACCGGTATGCAGCCAGCCGTCATTACTCAATACGTTTGATGTTTCTTTCGGTCTATGCCAGTAGCTGTGCATGACCTGCGGTCCACGGATACAGATCTCACCGTGTTCACCTAAGGGAACCTCGTTCCAGTCATCATCCTGTATCGCTACCTCGGTAGAAGATATGGGCAGGCCAATTTTTCCATTGAACTCTTTCAGGTTCATCGGGTTCATGCACGCAGCGGGTGATGTTTCTGTTAAGCCGTAAGCTTCGATCAAAGTTG
>JBFFVI010000316.1:0-2367 GCA_041570895.1 Gammaproteobacteria bacterium | reverse complement strand
TTTCCTTTTATCAAAACCGGCGGTCTGGGCGATGTCGTGCACAGCCTGCCGATTGCATTAAACCAGCTGGGCGATGATGTCAGGCTGGTACTGCCTGCTTACCGCGATGTACTGGCTTCTGTCGATTCATTGAAAGAACTGGGTTACTGGGATCTACCCGGAGCAGGGGTTACTCATCGAGTTCGTCTGCTACAGGCGCACCACGATGGTCTTGCCGATTATCTATACCTGATCGACGTACCGTCACTGTTTGACAGGGCAGGCAATCCCTACGTGCACTCAGACGGAATTAACTGGCCCGATAACGCCGAACGCTTTACTGTATTCTGCCGCGCGGTAGCGCAGATGGCGAAAGGGATTCCTGGCACCGACTGGTTACCTGAAGTGGTGCATTGTCATGACTGGCAAACTGGACTGGTACCGGCATTTCTGAGCATGTCGCACCCACGTGCAAAGACCGTTTTCACAATTCACAACCTGGCTTACGACGGTCATTTTTCACATGCTGATTTTACTTCGCTGGCACTACCGCCCGAATGGTGGTCGCCGGATTACGTCGAGTTCTATGACGGTTTTTCCATGCTCAAGGCGGGCATGGTGTTTGCTGATGATGTCACCACTGTGAGCCCGACCTATGCCAAAGAAATCTGCACCCCGGAATACGGTTACCGCTATGAAGGAGTATTAAATCATCTTGGCGATAAACTCAGCGGTATCCTCAATGGTATCGATCTCGATATATGGAACCCGGAAACAGATGTTTACCTCAAACAGAACTACAGCGTCGATAATACTAAAAACCCTCAGCAGTGGGTAACTGATAAACTGGTTAACAAACAGCATCTTTTAGAAATGGCCGGTTTGCCCAGCGTTGGATTAGTACAGGGAAATATGCCGTTACTGGGTTTTATCGGTAGACTGGTCGAACAGAAAGGTGTGGATCTAATCACCGCTATATTAGCTGATCTTTTCACCAGCACGGATGCCATGATGATCATACTGGGTTCCGGGCATATGCTCTACGAGTCCGAGTTACTCGCACTGCAGGAAAAATACCCGACCAGGCTGCATGTTCACATCGGTTATTCTGAAGCTCTGGCGCATAAGGTCGAAGCTGGCTGCGATCTATTTATCATGCCGTCGCGTTTTGAACCCTGCGGTCTCAACCAGATGTACAGTCTGCGCTATGGCACACCCCCTGTAGTAAACAACACCGGAGGCCTGGCCGACACCGTGATAGACACGACAGCGCAGACCTTAAAAAATAAAACCGCAAATGGTTTTGTAGTTGACGATGCCAATGCAGAAGCTTTATTGACTACCATCAAACGGGCGCTGACTATCTATAAAAAACCAGAACAATGGCAGCAGGTCTGCGAAACAGCAATGCGCCAGGAACTGGGCTGGGAAGCAAGCGCAAAGAAATACCAGGCCTTATATCAGAAATGATAAAGCCCCTGATTGTTAAATACACAGATATATGAATAAATAAACCGTGCAAATCAAACATAAAGTGATAACAAGATGTCGAAAAAAAACTGGGTAGATACAAGCAACATTCCTGATATGGAACCTTTACAGGCGGACAGCCGTTCGCTGTCAGAAGGTTTTCACCGTTACCTTAGAAACCACCTCGGCCACTTTCTAAGTTGTCTGCCATATTATATCTATGAAGCCATGTCACTGACCATCCGTGACCGCATCATGGCTCGCTGGAACTATACCTGGCAACGCCACAAACAGCCCGGTGTTCGCAAGGCCTATTACATGTCACTGGAGTTTCTTATCGGCCGTGCACTGGGTAACCATCTGCTCAATTTAGACATCGAAAAAGAAACCCGCGATGCACTGTGCAATTTTTCGGTCGAACTGGAAGACCTGATGGCAGAAGAACCTGATGCGGGCCTTGGCAATGGTGGTCTCGGCCGGCTGGCTGCCTGTTTTATGGACAGTTGCGCGACGCTGGAACTGCCCGTGATCGGTTATGGTATACGCTATGAATACGGCATGTTCCGTCAGCACATAGAAAAGGGTTACCAGATCGAAGAGCCGGATCACTGGTTACGAGATGGCAACCCGTGGGAAGTGTCTCGCCCGGAATATGAACAGCTGATCCATTTTGGCGGTCGCACAGAACATTTCAGAGATCAACATGACATCCACCGCGTTCGCTGGGTTGACACTAATGATGTTGTTGCTATTCCCTATGACATGCCTGTTTCCGGTTATTGTAACGATACCATCAATACACTGCGTCTATGGAAATCGACAGCAACCAAGGTTTTTAATCTGGATGATTTTAATGCCGGCAGTTACTCCGATGCAGTAGAAGCCAAGAATGATGCCGAACATATTTCGATGGTGTCG
>JBFFVI010000315.1:0-2414 GCA_041570895.1 Gammaproteobacteria bacterium | reverse complement strand
TGTATGTGTCTGTGACATGTTAGTACCTGATGCCTGATTTATTATTATATTGAAAGTTTTTTGATGTCGCGATTACCATACAGCAAATTAACGATTCCTCGTGTACCTACTATGGAAGTAAACATCGAAGTCATGATGCCGATGCTCAATGTGATGGCGAAACCTTTAACCGGACCTGTGCCCAAAGTGAATAATACGATAGCTGCAAGCAGAGTCGTTACGTTGGCGTCAGTAATGGTACTGAAGGCTTTTTCATAACCGGCATGAATACTTGCCTGTGGTGAATTCCCGTTTTTGATCTCTTCCTTGATGCGTTCAAAGATAAGAACGTTGGCATCGACCGCCATACCGACCGTTAATACGATACCGGCAATACCCGGTAAGGTTAATGTTGCCTGTAATAAAGACAGCACGGCGATGATGATAATGAGATTGGCAGTCAATGCGATATTCGCTATGAGGCCAAAGCCTCTGTAGTAGACTGTCATGAATACCAGTACCAGGCAGAAACCGATGATCACCGAGATAAATCCTCTCTCGATGTTATCTTTACCGAGGCTTGGGCCTACTGTGCGTTCTTCGATAATCTCAACAGGGGCTCGTAATGAACCTGCACGCAGCAATAACGCCAGATCACGGGCTTCCTGTGACTCAAGACCAGTGATCTGAAAACGAGAACTGAATTGTCCCTGAATGGTCGCTACATTAATCACTTCTTTCGTCGTGGTACGATGTTTCGTTATGGTGTCACCGACACGTTTTGTTTCAATCTTGTTCTCGATGAAAACCACGCCCATAGGGTTGCCGATATTGTCTCTGGTGGTTTCCCCCATCTTGTTAGCACCCTTACCGTTCAAGCGAACAGATACCGCCGGTGTGCCCTTCTGGCCATCAAAGGTCGATGCGGCATCGATGATCTGGTCGCCGGTCACGATGACACGGCGGTTCAATAATACCGGGCTGCCATCACGCTCATAATAGAGTACCGAGTTCAACGGTGTCCGTCCGGTTTCTTTTGCTTCTAACCAGTCGGCACGTGTGCCCTCTGCCATCCTGAACTCGAGCGTCGCCGTTGCACCAAGAATTTTTTTCGCGCCGGCGGTATCCTGTATGCCCGGTAGCTGTACCACGATACGTGAAGTACCCTGCTGCTGGATTACCGGCTCAGCAACACCTAATTCATTTACACGGTTACGTAGCGTGATGATGTTTTGTTGCAGAGCTGATTTTTGTTCATCCCTTACTGCTGCTTCAGATAATTTTGCGTTTATCGTTAAGGTATCTTCGTTCTCACTGAACTCCAGCTCGCGGAACTGACGAGGTAAGATTTCAGCCGCTTGCTGCATGTTGGCCAGTTCGCGGAAGTTTATGTGCAGGCCTTGATCATCGCGACGCACACCACGGTAACGTACTTTTTCATCACGTAGATAACTACGCATGTCAGACAGTAAACTTTCTTCCAGTCTTTTTACCGCGGCGACCATGTCAACTTCCATAAGGAAATGTACACCACCACGTAGATCCAGACCCAGATACATCGGCGCGGCGTTTATCGCGCGTAACCAGTCAGGTGTCGCTGGAGCAAGATTTAGTGCGATCAGGTATTGTTTACCTAATGCTTCTTTCAGGGCTTCAGCAGCGATGAGTTGTGTTTCTGTGTCATTAAAGCGAACCAGTAAACGACCCTGTGTTAATTCGGCAGACTTGATAGCTATATCTTTTGACTGGATGGTTTGCTCTATGGCCAGCTTATCTTCATCGAGTAAAGATTTGGTGCGATGACTAACCTGTACGGCCGGGTCTTCACCGTAGAGATTGGGTAAAGCAAAGATACTGGCGAAAAGCAGCACCACAATAAGTAAGATATATTTCCACAGCGGATATTGATTCAGCATGGCTGAGTTTTCCCTATTTAATTTTTATACGAGATTATTTATTGTTTTAATATTATTAAACACGAATTGATATAGCAGTGCTTGAGTGACAGCGCTATTTATTCTGCTCTTTGATCGTGCCTTTAGGCATGATGGTCTGAATCGCATTTTTCTGTACCGTCAAGGAAACATCATTGGCAATTTCCAGAGTGATGAAGTCGTCATTCACCTTGGTCACTTTACCCAGGATACCGCCAGAGGTGACTACTTCTTCACCTTTTTGCAGTTCGCTAACCATCTGACGATGCTCTTTCTGACGCTTACTCTGAGGACGAATCAGGAAGAAGTAAAATAAAACCACCAGGCCGATAGGCAAGATTAACGATGCCAGTGGATCTGCTGCAGATGGTGCTGCCGTATTTGCGCCCGCTTCTGCGATAGCATCAGAAATGAAAAAACTCATAATAAACCTCTTGAAATCAAAAATACACAGGCGTTATTTTAGCGCCTTTAATGGCGCGGTATTATGCCATAAATGTA
>JBFFVI010000314.1:0-2433 GCA_041570895.1 Gammaproteobacteria bacterium | reverse complement strand
CTTAACCGTGAGGCCAATACACTGGGTTCAAAATCAGCGGATATTTCCAGTACTAATGCCTCGGTAGAATTAAAGGTTTTAATCGAACAGATGCGCGAACAGATCCAGAATATCGAATAAAGTAAATGGCCATAACGTCATTGCGGGCGAAGCGCGGTAATCTTTTTCAGGTGACTACCGTACTTCGCCCGCAATGACGAGCTGATGAAATAGCTGCTTATTCTTTGATGCCCAATAACTCGATCTCAAAGATTAAAGTAGAATTGGCTTCGATCAGCTCGCTGCGTTTAGTGGCGCCGTAAGCTAGCTCAGAGGGAACAAATAACTGCCATTTATCACCCACGTGCATCAGCTGTAAAGCTTCGGTCCAGCCTTTGATAACACCTTTTACCGGGAAAGAGGCTGGTTGATCGCGTTTGTAAGAGCTGTCAAATTCACGGCCATCGATCAAAGTACCTTTGTAATGTGTTGTTACGGTATCGGTGTCTTTAGGTTGCTTGCCGTCACCGCTAGCCAGAATTTTGTATTGCAGGCCACTTGCCGTGGTGATTACACCGGGTTTTTTCGCATTTTCTTCAAGGAACGCTTTACCTGCGGCCATGTTGCTCTCAGCTGCAGCAGCCTGTTGCTTTACTAGTTGATCGCGTAACTGTGCCTGAAAACTAGTTTTTGCCTGCAGCTGTTCTTCATCGCTAAGCGCGATCTCAGAACCATTGTATGCGTCAGCTATACCGCGATTGAGTGCGTTCACATCCAGTTCAACCCCTTGCTGTTTTAGACGATTGGCGACGTCTACGCCAAAGCTGTAGCTGGCTTTTTGTTCCAGTGTTTCCAGCGGCTGGTTATTGCTGGTATCTTGATTGCAGGCATAAAGCCCGAGTGTGAGCGCAATGAGACTGCTTGTACGATAAAAATTCGACATGGTTATTCCTGATTTATTTTATTGTGGCAAAATGTATCAGCTCGACTGCTGAACTTCAAGTAATGTGAGTGGGTAAATATAAAATATGGCCTTATTCTATCAGCGAAGTTGCCCTGTATTATGCAGGAACTATGTAAAATGCAACGTGTCTACAAGATGCGTTTAAATATGTGAGAGGAAAGTATGTTCTTAATTAGACCGTTATTTTTATCTGTAATCTTTTTTACCCTGGCGTTTACACAAAATGCTTTCGCGGCTATACCTGCTAGCATTGATGGTCAGGCGATACCCAGTCTGGCACCGATGATAGAAAAAACACGGCCTGCTGTGGTGAATATTGCCACTCGCGGTTCGGTCGATATACAAAATCACCCATTATTAAACGATCCTTTATTTAAACGCTTTTTTAAAGGTTTTGAAAACCTTCCTCAGCGTAAAGAAGTTAAAAGCCTGGGCTCTGGAGTCATTATCGACGAAGACGCGGGTTATATCGTGACCAATTTTCATGTCATCGATGGTGCCGATGAAATATCCATTACACTGCATGATGGTCGACAGCTGGAAGCAAAAATCATCGGCTCTGATCCAGAAGCAGATATTGCGATCTTAAAGGTGGATGAAGATGGCCTGGTCAGTATTCCTTTTGCCGATTCCGGCAAGTTACGCGTCGGTGACTTTGCTGTCGCGATAGGTAACCCCTTCGGTTTAGGGCAGACTGTTACCTCGGGCATCATCAGTGCGCTGGGACGAACCGGGCTAGGTATCGAAGGTTATGAAGATTTCATCCAGACCGATGCCTCCATCAATCCCGGTAATTCGGGTGGTGCACTGGTGAATCTGCGTGGTGAGCTGATCGGTATCAACACGGCGATCCTTGCCTCTGGCGGCACCGGCAACGTAGGTATCGGTTTCGCTATTCCGATCAACATGGTGCGTGAGCTGACCAATCAGCTGATTGAATACGGCGAGGTACGCCGTGGCATGCTGGGCGTCATCATGCAAAACCTGACACCGGAACTGGCGCGTGCATTTGGACTGGATCTGCATCAGGGCGTGGTCATTTCACAGGTGGTAGAAAATTCAGCTGCCAGTAAAGCCGGCTTAAAAGCCGGTGACGTGATCTCGGATATCAATGGTGTACCGGTAAAAAGTGCGTCGGCGATGCGTAATATGGTCGGGTTGATGCGGGTTGGCGCAAAAATGGAGATAACTGTCATCCGTGATGGCGATAAAAAGAAATTAGTCGCTTACATCGAAGATGAAGATGAGCATGCACTCGAAGGTGAAAAGCTTAATCCAAAATTAGCCGGTGCCATGATCGAAGGTCATGATGACGGCGGTAACAAATTTCTTGTGGTTTCCAATGTGGAGCGCGGCAGTGCCGCCTGGAATGCGAGATTGCGAAAAGGCGACCTGATCTTATCGGTAAACCGTGCGCCGGTAAAAACCTTAAGTGATCTTAAGAAATTGGTGAAAGTCACCGATGAGCAGATATTATTAAATGTCCAGCG
>JBFFVI010000313.1:0-2445 GCA_041570895.1 Gammaproteobacteria bacterium | reverse complement strand
GATGGCCTCGGTGAGATGTGGCATTTCAATATTTAAACTATCTTCAATGTCGGCAATAGTGCGTGCCAATTTTAAGATACGATGGTAAGCACGGGCAGACAATTTGAGTCTGTCCATGGCCTTTTCTAACAATAGCTTTTCTTTTTCTTGTAATAGGCAAAAGTTTTCTACTTCTTTTACGCTTAACTCTGCATTGAAGTGTGGTCCACGTTTTTGCTGATGCTTGAATGCGCTGTATACACGCTGCCTAATCTGTTCGCTGGTTTCACCCTGTGGTGCATGGTTGTCTAGAACCTGCTGCTCGATTCTTAGTACTTCGATATGGATGTCGATACGATCGAGAAACGGCGCGGATATCCGGTTACGGTGTTTTAGCTGTTGTTGTGGCGTGCATCGGCACAGGGTTTTACCGTCACAGCTGTAACCCTGCGGGCAGGGGTTCATGGCAGCGATTAACTGGAACCGTGCGGGGAAGTCCGCCTGCCTGGCCGCACGTGAGATGGTGATGCTACCGGTTTCCATAGGTTCGCGTAGTACATCGAGTGTATGCCGGTCGAACTCGGTAAGTTCGTCAAGAAATAAAACGCCCTGATGAGCAAGTGAAATTTCACCGGGTGAAGGTTTTGATCCGCCTCCGACTAAAGCCACCCCTGATGCAGTGTGATGCGGGCTGCGAAACGGACGTTTTTTCCACTGCCTGATATCGAAGCCCTGATGACTGATGGAGTTGATGGACGCGCTTTCCAGCGCCTGTTGCGTGCTCATCGGTGGCAAGATGCCTGGCAGACGGCTGGCTAACATCGATTTACCGGTGCCCGGCGGACCGATCATCAGCATATTGTGACGGCCAGCAGCGGCGATCTCCAAAGCTCGACGGGTATGGTGCTGGCCACGGACATCTGACATGTCGAGGAGGGTATTAACAAGATCCTGCTCGTTAGCCGTTTCAGCAAAGGGTAACTGTGCTAATCCCTGTAAATGCTGGCAGACACTCAGCAGGTTCTCAGCGGCATAAATTTCAGCGTGCTCGATCAGCGCTGCCTGTTTCGCGCTATTCACCGGCATGATCAGTTTTTTATCATGTTGCTGAGCAGCGAGAGCAACAGGCAGGCTGCCAGTGACTTCACGCAGTAGGCCTGATAGCGCTAATTCCCCATGGAATTCGTATCTATCCAGCAAAGTTTTATCGATCTGACCTGTGGCGGCAAGGATACCGAGGGCTATAGGTAGGTCATAGCGCCCACCATCTTTCGGCAGATCGGCCGGAGCCAGGTTGACGGTGATCTTTCGAGCGGGAAATTCGAAGCCTGAATTGATGATAGCCGCGCGCACCCGGTCTTTGCTTTCTCTAACTGCTGCTTCCGGCAGACCTACGATAGAGAAGGCCGGCAGGCCGTTTGACAGGTGGACTTCAACGGTGACTTCAGCGGCGTTGATGCCATTGAGTGCACGGGTATATAACGTGGCTAGTTGCATGGTATCCCTTCCTTGCGATTACATGTGAAGTGTCGACTACTTTAGCTGTGACACTATTTTCTCCAGTTCTTCGAGCTTTTCTCGCGTTCGCTGTAGAACCGCTGATTGTACATCGAATTCTTCACGTGTGACCAAATTCATTTTTGTCAGCGTCGATTGCAGCAAGCTACGGACGTTGTTCTGCAGGTCGTCCTGCAGATTTTTGACGTCGCCGGGGAAAAGGGAGCTGATACGTTTTGTTAGTTCGTCAAGGGCATCGTTTTTCATGATTAATTCATCCTGATGGTTTTATTTATATTAAATCAAATGTCGCACCAATATGTAACTGTGCTTATTTGTGCGCACCAAATTGGTGCGTAGGCGCTGCGGTGAAATGCGCCAAAACAAAGCGTTAACAACTAACTAGTTGATTTTTAATAATTTTTTAAAGTTGGCATGTTAACTGCTTTTAGGCATATAAGTTTTGCATAAAAACTGCTTATTTTTAACATTTAATTAGGAGTCTTATTCCATGAAAAAATCTATCGTTCTGGCAACTGCGGTTGCTGCTGTATTAACAAGTGGTGTTGCTACTGCTGAATTTTCTGGTAACGCAGCACTTACCTCTAACTACATCTGGCGTGGTGTTACTCAGACAACTGATCAGGCCGCTGGTCAAGGTGGCATTGATTGGGGTCATGATTCAGGCCTTTATGTCGGTACCTGGGTTTCAAACGTTGACTTCAGCGGCCTGGGTGATGGTTATGAAATGGATGTATATGCCGGTTTTGCTGGTGAAGCAGGCGGCCTTGGTTATGACGTTGGTGTGATTAGCTACCAGTACCCTGTATCACCGGAGTATAACTTCACTGAATTGTATCTGTCAGGAACCATGAGCATCGTGACTATTGGTGTGGCTTACACGGTTGACGCGGCACATGGTAACGATGCCGAGAAAGACCCAAATGCTTCAGGCCAGTATGAAGAAGG
>JBFFVI010000312.1:0-2448 GCA_041570895.1 Gammaproteobacteria bacterium | reverse complement strand
TGTTTTAAGGCATGGATTAACGCTTCACGCCTTTTACGATTATTCAGCAGATCGTCTTTTACAAAAGGATTTCGTTTGATCACCCACATGTCACCGAGCACTTCGAATAACATACGCGCCGAACGGCCGGTACGGCGTGAAGTGCGCAGTTTCTCGATGATCTGCCAGCTTTCTTCACCCAGAAATCGAATAATAATCTCACGATCAGAATAAGACGTGTAGTTGTAGGGAATCTCGCGAATTCGGGCTGAATGTGAATCTGTCATGTTTACCAGCAGTGGGTATTAAGGGTATTTCGCAGGGCGCATTATACGCTAACTAACATGTATACAGAAAAGCAAATATTAACCACTGATTAGGGCGTCCGCCCTAATCAGTGGTTCAATCATTGTTTTTGTTTTTCTTGACCATATATTCTTTAGACACCATAATTCCGGTTTTTAGCACTCAGCTTAATAGAGTGCTAAACCTTAATGCTATTAAGATACATGTAATCACCTTGAATAAACCACTCATAATAAACGACCGTGCGGCGATCTTGCTCAAGCAATTAGTGGCAAGTTATATCCAGGACGGCCAGCCCGTTGGTTCGCGGCAACTGGCACAGGATGCCGGGCTTGATATCAGCTCTGCGACCATCCGTAATGTCATGTCCGGTCTGGAAAAAAATGGACTTGTCGTCGCACCGCATACCTCAGCTGGCCGTATTCCAACAGAGCAGGGTCTGCGCCTGTTCGTTGACAGCCTGCTTGAGGTACAGCCGATTGATGCAAAAATCGTCAGTCAGCTGCAGCAGCAGCTCGATCCCGATAAAGATATGGATGAACTGGTCAACCAGGCATCACAACTGGTGTCTGAGATGACTCAGATGGCCGGCGTTGTCAGTGTGCCTAAGCAAAAACACGCAAAATTACGCCATATCGAGTTTTTACCGTTACCTGAAAAACGCATCCTGGCCATAATGGTGACCAATGAAAAAGATGTGCATAACAAAGTGCTGCATCTGCAACGGGAATACAGTTCATCTGAATTACAGCAGGCCGCCAATTTTCTCAATCGGCAGTTTATCGGGCAGGATGTCGAACAGATAAGAGAGAGTCTGTTAAAAGACCTGGATCAAACTCGTCAGGCTGTCGATAACGTGATGAAAACGGCGGTCGAAGTTGCCAAAAAAGCGCTGTCGAACGAAGACGTAGATAAACCGGATTTCATCGTGCAGGGTGAAAAGAATCTGCTTCGTTATAATGACAATAACAATCGAGAACAACTACAGCATCTATTCGAAATCTTCGATAGAAAACGCGAGATGCTGGGTTTGTTTGACCGCTGTGTGCATAATGAAGGAGTGAAAATATTTATCGGTCATGAGGCTGGTTTTGCAGGCTTTGGCGACTGCAGTGTGATTACGGCGCCTTATTCGGTCGCGGGTAAAGCGATAGGTGTATTAGGGGTTATTGGCCCGGCACGGATGAATTATGATCAGGTGATCCCGGTAGTAGATATGACCGCCCGCTTATTAGGGAATGCCCTGAAGTCATAAAAATAGCATTTTATTGATAAAAAATCCCGCTCTGCTCTTGAAAATGAATAAATCAACACCATACACAGCAGCAAGTAATTATTTTTAGATTTCATACAGATAAAACAAGACGAGATACCACATGTCAACTCAAAAACAAGATCAAACTGAAGTGCAGGACCAGGTAGAAGAAATTATTCAGGAACAACTGGAAGATTCGCACAAAGATGAGGAAAAACTGGAGGACGCACGTAAGAATGAGGAAAAGCTGGAATCTCCAGAAAAAAATGCTGACAGCCTGGAAGCACAGTTAGAGCAAGCACAGGCAAAAGCCAGTGAAAACTGGGATCAGTTTATTCGCGCCAAAGCTGAAATGGATAACTTGCGCCGTCGTAACGTCAAAGATCTTGAAAACGCTCACAAGTTCGGTATCGAAAAATTCGTTACTGAATTATTGCCGGTGTTAGACAGTATGGTCATGGGACTTGCGGTCGAAGATGCCAGCGCTGAGAGTTTGCGCGAGGGCATGGAATTAACCATGAATATGCTGGAAAAAATGATGGAGAAACTCGGTATCGAGGAGATTGATCCGCTCAACGAAAAATTTGATGCGGCTAAACATCAGGCGATGACGACACAGCCAAACGACGAGGTTGAGCCCAATACCGTGTTAGCGGTAATGCAGAAGGGGTATTCACTGAATGAGCGCTTAATCCGTCCTGCCATGGTGATCGTTTCCAGGGCTGCTGAGTAAAAATATAAAAACATTAATTTTTTTGAGTATATGACTGATTTTCAACTTGGTTTTGACAAAAGCAGCCCCATATAGACACTAACAACAAATATTACTGCCGTTACTTAACAGAACTAAGCCGGCAAAACTAAAATATCGGAGACCAGCAATGGCTAAAATTATAGGTATAGATTTA
>JBFFVI010000311.1:0-2452 GCA_041570895.1 Gammaproteobacteria bacterium | reverse complement strand
TAACATTCGTTTTCGATGGCTCTTGCCTGGGCGCAGCGTTGCACGCGTAAAAAACCATTTTTTGTATCGGTCCAGAAAGGCACGAACAGTATTTCCATCGCCTGTTTTGCCAACAGGCGCGAAAGTTCCGGGAACTCGACGTCGTAACAGATCAATATACCGATGCGGCCGGCATCGGTATCAAACACCTGCAGGCTATCTCCGCCTTCGATGACCCAGTCCCGCCGTTCATGCGGGGTGATGTGAATCTTGGGCTGCACGTCCACGGTACCATCACGCCGGCACAGGTAGGCGTTGTTGTATAAGTTATCACCGGACATGGCTGGCATACTGCCGGCAATAATGTTGGTGTTATAAGTAACGGCAAATTGCGATACTGATTCGACGATACGATCAGCATAGGTGGCGAGGAAGCGTATGGCGTCGTACTGGTTGTGCTGATCGCCTATGCCCATCAGCGGCACATTAAAAAATTCTGGAAACAGGACAAAATCTGCCTGGTAAGCGGACATGGAGTCGACAAAGTATTCCACCTGATTTATCCATGTCTCAAATGAATCGGTAAGTCGCATCTGCCATTGCACGATGCCGATGCGTACGACCGTTTTACGGATAGAATCTGCGGCACCGCTTTCTGGTTCGTACAGGATGTTATTCCATTCAAGTAATGTGGCATAACCCAGAGATTTTTTGTCTTCTGGCAGGTAGCCTTTCATCAAACGTTTCACTTCAAAGTCATTAGCCAGCTGAAAACTGAGGATGGGGTCGTGAATCTCCCTGCGCCGTACAGCTTCGATATAGTCGGCAGGCTCCATCTCTGCGTGCTCGTGATACCGGATGATTCGGCCGCCGGCCAGGATGGCGCGAAGATTGAGGTTACGGCAAAGTTCTTTACGCGCGTCATACAGTCTTCGTCCCAGTCGTAAATTACGGTACTCTTTGCTGACAAACATATCCATGCCATAGAGAGCATCACCATTAGCATCATGTTGAATGCGATCACGACGACCGATCAGGTCATCATAGGTATGGGTGCGACTGAATCGGTCGTAACTGCACTTCACGGTGAGAGCTACTGCGACGACGTTGCCATTGTCTTCGATGACTATCTGGCCTTCGGGGAAATCCTTGATCAGTGCTGACAATGAACTCTGAGACCAGGCCCCGCCAAGGTCAGAGTAGATCTCCTCCATTAGTTTGGATACCTGCGAATAATCTTCATTTTCAAGATTTCGGAGTTTTAGATGAAGATCTGATGGATTCTTGGTATTCATGTTGTTGTATGACAAATTTAAGGGGACGGAGGAATTAATCAGCAATTGCTCCTGCGTTGCTCTACTAGCCACGTCCATGTAGGTGATTTTTGGCCAATTCTATAACAAATAAAGAATTAAAGGGGTCGGTTTACCATCATCTGCTCTATGCGTTGCTAATTTTTATAACCTTTAATTTTATTTCTTGCGTATTGGAAAACTGGTCTTATGATATAAGAATAGTGTTGTTATATAGCAATGATGTCTTAACCCGAATAGTCCATAGGGGTCGATATGAGTATTAGAGAAGTATATGAAAAGAAGATGCAGGCACGGCTCGATGAGTGGAAGACCAGGCTTGAGCAATTCAAAGAAAAGGCCGATCAGGAAGAAACGAATCTGCAGCTTGAGTACTACACGCTGATCGATGAAATAAAACTGGAGCTGGAAAGCGGCCATAAAAAACTTCAGCGACTAAAGCAGGCTAGTGATGATACATGGGAAGATTTCAAGGATGAAGTTGAAACCACATGGGACTCACTAGACGACTTGATTAGAGCATTAACCTTGCCTTAATAAAAAGGATAAAGGGGCGCAGGAATTGAATTTTGAGCAGCTCCGAGGTGCCTGCTAGAGTGTTATTGCTCTGAGCTAAAATATAAGCATCATGTAAAAAAGAAACATACTAGCTAATACGGGAGGAGATAGTATGAGTGATACTGTAAAAGGGGCTGATGGTAAATTACGCTGTAAATGGTGCGATGCTGCTCCGGAATTTCTCGGCTATCACGATACCGAATGGGGTTATCCGGTCAGTGATGATATTCGCTTATTTGAGAAATTGTGTCTTGAGGGGTTTCAATCAGGACTTAGTTGGCGCACTATCCTTGCCAAGCGCGAGAATTTCCGCTCCGCTTTTCATAATTTCGATTTCGACAAAATAGCGCGTTTCACCCAGCGCGATATCAATCGTCTTCTCAAGGACGAAGGCATCGTTCGCCATCGCGGCAAGATCGAAGCGGTCATCAACAACGCAAAACGAGCCAGGGAACTCGTCAAACAGGAAGGTTCTCTGGCGGCCTTCTTCTGGCGTTACGAACCTGAGAAGAAACATCTCGCGAAACCACAGACTGTGTCGACATCGGCAGAATCGATCGCATTATCAAAAGATTTAAAAAAAATGGGTTGGAAATTCGTTG
>JBFFVI010000310.1:0-2467 GCA_041570895.1 Gammaproteobacteria bacterium | reverse complement strand
CGCTCAGGCGCCAGGTGATATAGTTTACTCACGTGCTCAGGCGATGTACCGGTAACGGCTGCATAATGGATGGCGTTTTTATCTAACAGATCGATAATTGCCTGCGGATTAAAACGGTGCGCATCTTCCGCTGAATAATGCAGGTGAGAATCAAACAAAGGCTGCGCGGAAAGACGCAGCGAAAACAATAAAACCAACAGTCCACAGCAAAACCTAAATGGCATATTAATCTTTATTTACTGATTGTGCTAAGGGGTGCTGAATAAATATATAACTGTTTTTTAAAATCAATCATTTTAATCCTATCGCCTCTTTGTTCTATATCTTTATTCTGGCTCCATGATGCTTCTTTTTTAAAGCATAACTACAAGTAGAGTGCATTAGTGTATATGCCTACTATTGATATCACTAGATATCTTGTTTCTGAATGTAGGTATTTGATATCTAGATGTATGTATTAGATGTTGCATATATTAGAATCCAAGTTCATTTATCATTCGTTTTTCCAGTCCCAGGTTATACACTTCTCTGAGTGATAGTAACCAGGCTTTTTGATCTTTATCCCAGTAGGCACCGGCCGCTTTTACTTTTTCTCTTAGATCCGTTTCTCCGAATCCTATCTTGATGGCGACGACTTGATCAGGTTTGATGTTGTAACCTTTTTTCCAGTCCTGTTCGTCGACGATGAGTTCTACGGTGGTCTGGCGTCTGTTACGTTGTTTATCGTAGCGGTACCTGACGCAGACGAGCTGGTCACCGTATTGCTGAAGGTATTTCTTGGTGCCGTTGAGGCCGGGCTTGATGGTTGCTTTAACTTCCATGTTATTCTCCTTTTCCGTGGTACTGCCTGATTCTATAACGATGTTGAGCGTATCACCATCATCTTTTCGATCTGCATGTCTTTGAACGTATGCGGTATGCCGCCGACGCCGTGACCGGAATGTTTCAGGCCGGCGAAGGGCATCCAGTCGACTCTGAAGGCGGTGTGGTCATTGACCATGACTGCTGAGGCATCGAGCTGTTTGAAGGCATGCATGCAGGTGTCGATGTTTTTAGAAAATACCGCCGCCTGAAACGCGACGTCTAAACTGTTTGCCCGGGCGATCGCTTCATCGATGTCCTGGTATTCATAAACACAGATCACCGGGCCAAAAACTTCGTTCTGTGAAATGATGGCGTCAGCTGGGGGGTTAAATAAAACGGTCGCCTGGTAACAGCTGTCGGAAATCTTCTTGCCGCCGGAGATTAATTCGCCGCCTCTGGTTATCGCATCTTGCACCCACTCATCGATGCGCTCGGTTTCTGCATGCCGGATAAGCGGTCCGATCTCAGTATCGGCTAATGTGGGGTCGCCGATCTTCATCTTGTTGCCGGCTTCGGCGATCCTTGCGGCAAGTTCTCGTGCGATGGATTTTTCTGCATACACGCGCTGCACGGAAACACAGACCTGCCCGGCATGGTAGAAACCGGCTTTGGCTAACAGCGCCACGGTGTCATCCATGTCGGCATCGTGGGAGACGATAACGGGGGCAACCCCGCCGTGTTCGAGGGCGCAGCGGGTGCCATTGGCAAGTTTCGAGCGTAACATCCAGCCAACCCGGGCACTGCCGATAAAACTGAAGAAACCGACCCGGTTATCTGCTACTAATTGAGTCGCAGCGTCGTGATCGGTGGTGACGATGCCCTGGCACCAGGTTTCAGGCAGTCCCGCTTCATATAATATGTTGATCAGTCGGAAGCAGGACAGCGGTGTGTCTTCAGCAGGTTTGATGATGACCGGACAGCCAGCAGCAATGGCCGGCCCGACCTGATGCACGGCGAGGTTGAGCGGGTGGTTAAAGGCGCTGACGGCAACCACCACGCCGATGGGTTCGCGCGTGGTAAAGGCGAGGCGGTTCATCGAAGCGGCGTTTCTGCTCATGGGGATCTCTTCACCATGTTCACTGCGGATGACTTCGACACAGTTCTTCATGCCATCGATCGCACGCGCCACTTCTACTTTTGAATCGGCCAGCGGTTTGCCGCCTTCGCGCGCGGCTTCGATCGCCAGCTCATCAAAACGCGACTGCATGATATCGGCGGCTTTTTCTAAAACGCTGATGCGTTGTTCGGCAGTCAGCCAGCTTTTTTTGTTGCTGAATAAATCGTGCGCGTTGTTTAATGCAATTTCAACAGCCGTGGCATCACCGGTTTCGATGCTGGCGATGTGCGCGCCATCGAAAGGCGCGGTAACGTTAACGCTGCCAGCCGGTTTTGCGCCGGGGACGAGAAGTTTGAAATGTTCGGTCATGGTATTTCTCTTTAATATGTTTTTTCACCGCAGAGGCGCAGAGATTTGTTTGTAAACTTCGCCGCAGGCGAAGCTAACATAAAAAAGTTTTTCTCTGCGTCTCTGCGCCTCTGCGGTGAATAGCTCTTAAGTTTCTTAAATCGGACAGGCGATATTACCCAAACGCTCTGTCAGTAT
>JBFFVI010000309.1:0-2476 GCA_041570895.1 Gammaproteobacteria bacterium | reverse complement strand
TTTTAGGCAAGCGGTATATGGACACTTTTGCCAAGACTTTACTCCGCTGGTATCGAGATCATGGACGTCATGATCTGCCCTGGCAGAAGTCTGCATCGTTATACTCGACCTGGGTGTCTGAGATCATGCTGCAACAGACACAGGTAGCGACAGTCATCCCATACTATGAAAATTTTATGCAGCACTTTCCGGATATCTCGACACTTGCACAGGCATCTCAGGACGATGTTTTATTGCACTGGGCAGGACTGGGGTATTACAGTCGGGCGAGAAATTTACACCAGGCGGCAGCAATCATTGCTGAGTGGCATCAGGGCAAGTTTCCACAAGTTTATGAGGAAGTACTGGCATTGCCGGGTATCGGACCATCAACAGCAGGAGCTATCCTGGCGCAGGCTTTAGGTCAGCGTCATGCCATCCTCGATGGTAATGTAAAACGGGTGCTGGCGCGATATCGGGCGATCGAAGGCTGGCCCGGTCAGTCACCGGTGGAAAAGCAATTATGGACCTGGGCAGAAAAATATACGCCAGAAAGGGATGTGGCCGATTACACCCAGGCGATTATGGATCTAGGCGCAACCATATGCAGGCGCTCTTCCGCGAAGTGCGATGTCTGCCCGCTGAACGAAAGCTGTCATGCGCTGCAGCAAGACAGGGTAGCGGAGCTGCCCACCAGGAAAGCGAAGAAGAGTCTGCCGGTAAAACAGAAACGGTTTTTGATCATTAAAAATGAACAGGGCGATTATTTGATGGAAAAGCGCCCGCCTGCAGGAATCTGGGGCGGTCTGTGGAGTTTGCCTGAGCTTGCTATGGATGAATCAGTCGATGAGATGGTCAATGAAAACTGGCGGTTATCCGTTAATGACATTAGTAATCTACCCGTTTTTCGCCATACATTTAGCCATTTTCATCTTGATATAACGCCGTGTGAGGTGCGGGTAGCACCGACAAGTCATTCGATAGCAGACAGTGAGCGTTATCAATGGTGTACAGATATTTCGCAACTCGCGTTGGCCGCACCCGTCAGTAGCATCCTGCAAATAAAATAATCGCCCGAAATGAGCCAAGTAACTTGACTCAGGCGCATCTAGTCGATTAAATACGCCTTCGTTTGAGCCAGACCGATTTTGGTTCAAAACAGCAGTTATATTCCAAAATGGCCGAATAGCTCAGTTGGTAGAGCAGCGGATTGAAAATCCGCGTGTCCCTGGTTCAATTCCAGGTTCGGCCACCATATAAAATAAAGACTTAGTAGAAATGCTGGGTCTTTTTTGTTTTCCGGGTCACCATATAGTCACCAACAGCTTTTATTTCAGCTACCGTTAATTCACTTTAGGCTTATCTTCAAATAAACGCTGTAATTTACTGTTCGTCCTTTCACATCCACTCTGATCGTAAAGCACACGGCTACAGTGTCTGAAAACAGATTGACTGTTATTTCTATGATATGGGTAAGGGTTAGGCATAATCATGGTTTTTATCTGCATGGTTACAGCGAATAGGTGGGCGGGGGAACATCTGAAGAATAGCGCGTTGTTATACATATCATGTCCAGAAAATTAAAGGAGTCAGATCCTTTTAATTGTTATGATTTGATCGTCTCTTGTCGAGCCAAAGCAGCCGGTCAGCAGTTGTAACATTGTCCTCCAGAATTATAGGGTTTTCCCTTATGTCAGCATTACAGATAGTAATGTACAGTTATTAGATCCTTACACTGAATGATGGATAAGCCTGCAAGCAAAAACAGCTTTCAATAAGGTACACAATACTATTCCTTAGGAGAATGAAAATGAATCTAAAGCAAATAGTTCCCATTATGGTTGGGTTGATGTTCATAGCAAGCTCTTTTCTAGGAGCAGTCACCCATGCCGCCGATGTTCCTGTAAGTCTTCCCATCTATGATGCCTCTGGATATCCAGAATATGTTGAAGGTAAGATGAAAAAGCTCGATAAACTATATCTGGAATTTTGTGGCACATGCAATGCTGAAGCTTCAAAGGCTGTGAAAGCAAGGCAAGAGTTTCTCGTTACTGTTCGTGATCTGATGCAGCATATGAATGCAAAATTTGACAGTGTGGACCCCAAAAAAGGCGCAGCTCTCTCGCCGACAGAAACACTGGTGAGTATCCATGTGCTCACAATGTTAGTTGATATATTGACAGAAACCCAACTACAGGAAACAGCAGAACATCCCTATACACAATAGTCAAACCAACTTTCAATGTACAAGCTGTATACATGGAGCCCTGTCAGGTACTGGCAGGGCTTCTTTTCAGAAGTGATATGGATTGAATGATTGCTTACAGTATTCACTTGCCGTTCATCGTTATTTAACTAATGCCCATTGTTGCCCGGTAACGGTCCTCTGAAAATGATATGTTATATTAAGATTTAACGCAGTCATTAAAGACGCTTAATATCAAGGTGTATTTCTATGGAACGAGTAAGAATTGGTTCGAATTATTTAAAGCAGCCA
>JBFFVI010000308.1:0-2489 GCA_041570895.1 Gammaproteobacteria bacterium | reverse complement strand
TTATTTGAGGCAGTCGCTCATAGGGGTCATTGCTTATCGGGGCGGTTTCATCGATCGTCTTGATATCCTGTACCAGCGCGCGTAGACGCCAGTTATCTAAATTATAATTTAATGTCGCGTTACGGTCTAAATGGGTTTGACTGGTGATGCCTATACTGCTGGCAAAATCATTGAAATAATCAGAGTCAGAAATGTCCTGCAGATCAACATCAAATAACAGGTGAGGCATTATTCGAGAGCGCTGTAGGTAGCGAACCTGATAGCGGTGTTCCTTTGTGATGTCATCTTCTGGCAGGTAAACACCTTGCAGTTCGCCATTGCTTGAATGCGTTAGATAACGATAATTACCGCCCAGCTCAAAGCCGCGCTTTTCCATATAACGTGGCGTTAAAACGGCATCCTGATTCGGAGCGATATTCCAGTACCATGGCACACCTAGTTCGAGACCTCTTGATGAGGATCTGCCAAAATCAGGAAATAACAAACCGCTACGTCGTCGATCGCTGGTAGGAAACTCCATGTAAGGCACATACATAAACGGCACGT
Organism: Gammaproteobacteria bacterium; assembly: GCA_041570895.1. Classification (GTDB taxonomy): domain Bacteria; phylum Pseudomonadota; class Gammaproteobacteria; order SZUA-229; family SZUA-229. Next base: position 1,943 of record JBFFVI010000308.1, on the reverse strand, counting down.
CCTTAAAGCGTATAACCACGTCGTCTGCGGAACCATATTCGTCTGCATGGTCGAGTTCAATCTCATCAGCGCTGATCAACCAGTCAGGGTCAAATAGATCGCAGCTGGTAATGCTTGCATTGTTTAATGTTGAACGTTTGTCTTCACCAGAGCGAATAATCTCTGCGCTGCCTTTCAAGTTGCTGTCAGGGATAAAGAACTTGATATTGTTGAATTCTCCCTTTTTACCCGTATCGAACATGTTAACGGTGCCCGAGTCAGCTGCTAGAGACAGGGTTTCTGTGTTTATCTGAACATTACCGGAAAACGTTAATAGCTCCTGCTGTTTGTCGTAATCGGCATGGTCGGCGGTAACGCGTAATAAATGTTGTTCGATGACAACATTGCCATCGAGTGATGCTGAACCATCGCTGCTCGAGCGGGTGAAGTCTGCACTGATTTCAGTATTGCCGGTATTTTCTGCAGAAAAAGCGCGCGGCGGAACATGTTTGATAACCGAGTTCTCCGTTGCCGGGCAAAGATTACGCTGCAGCTCAGATTTATTATCTTCTATCGAGATAGCATTGGTTTGAAGATCGGCGTTTTCAGCAAGAATATTGTGCGAAGAAAAAATAATGAAAAAGACAGCAGCATAGCGTGAAGTGGTATCACGCATGGAAAAAAGAAACTTACTGAGATGATTTATTAAGCGCAAACGTTTTATTTAGCCGTTGGTTCATATTTAGGCTTTAGTTTACCAGTAAAAATTCAAGTAATGCTTTCTGTGCGTGCAGTCTATTTTCGGCTTCATCCCAAACGACGCTGTGTTTGCCATCGATCACATCGGCACTGACTTCTTCACCGCGATGTGCCGGCAGACAATGCATGAATAGCGCATCGTCATTGGCTAATGCCATCAGATCGGTGTTTACCTGGAACTTGCTGAATGCCTGTTCGCGAACCTTCTGTTCTTCTTCCTGGCCCATGCTGGCCCAGACATCAGTAACTATCAGGTCACTATTAGTACAGGCGGCAGAAACGTCCTGGGTGATCTCTATAAAACCACGGGTCTCATCGATAAACGACTGCTGTGGTTCGAAACCCGCGGGACATGCTATGTTTAGTTTGAATTCGAGGATTTTTGCTGCGTGCATATAGGAATGGCACATATTATTGCCATCACCGATCCAGGTGACTGTTTTACCTTTTATCTCGCCGCGATGTTCAAAGTAGGCCTGCATATCAGCGAGCAGCTGGCATGGGTGGACATCATCGGTTAGACCATTGATGACCGGCACTGATGAATATTCAGCCAGGCGCTCGGCTTTTTCATGTTCGAAGGTTCTTACCATCAAGCAGTCGGTCATACTTGATAATACTCTGGCGCTATCTTCGATGGGTTCACCACGGCCAAGTTGGGTGTCTCGTGGCGACAGGAAGATCGCATGACCACCAAATTGCGCCATACCTGATTCAAATGAAACGCGGGTACGGGTCGATGATTTTTCAAAAATCATTGCAAGTACTTTGTTCTTTAGCGGTTCAAAAATTTCTCCACGGTGCTGCATCGCTTTTAGTTCGATGGCGCGGTGTATCAACTGTCTGAATTCATCTGCACTTAAATCGGTCAGTGTCAAAAAGTGTCTTACGTTCTTTGTGGAAGTGTTCATATCTACTGTGTGAGGATTTTCAGTAATTCGAGAGGGTGGTTATGCGGCAGCTTGCTGCAGCGAGCTGATAACCAGCTCGCTCACTGTCTCGATAATCGTATTTGCCTGTTGCTGGTCGATGATCAATGGCGGCAGTAAACGTATGACGTTGCCGGCAGTCACGTTGATAAGCAGATGTTTTTCTAAAGCAAGTTTCACCAGCTCAGAACAGTCGTGATTTAAGTGTTCGTTATCAAGCTCGATACCGATCATTAAACCAAGTCCGCGGATTTCACGAACACCATCAAGAGCAGA
>JBFFVI010000307.1:0-2504 GCA_041570895.1 Gammaproteobacteria bacterium | reverse complement strand
TCTTGGTCTTAACATTCTTTTTAACCTGGTCACACACAAGATGCGTGGCACCTTCAACCTCTCCGACGAACAGCAGAACCAGACAATATTTGAGATTATGCTGCCAAAGGACATTGATCAATTAGAAGCAGATGAAGATACAGCATAGTAAATATCATCATTAGTTACCAGCGACCTGTATTTCAAACCTCAAAAAAACACATAATGTAAGACTAAATACCTTGAGGGAGCGTCCCTTGCCAGCATGCAAACAGATAACCAATTAAGTTATAAATTAGTGATATCTGTCTCGCTACTATTTGAATGATCGAACAGGCTTTAGCTAAAACGCTATAAATAAAGGAAGACGGTGAAAATTTTTATCAGTTGATTGAATCCCTCTGTTTGCGTTTTCAAATCCTTGCAGAAGCAATCCTATTTAATAATTTTATTGTTAATTCCTCCTATTTTATTGTTTGCAGATAAAGGACAAACATTAATTTTTCACTCGAAAATATAATGTTTGCCGCCACTCATTGACGATGAATATTGATATACTCAAATGATCTGAAGGAAGTGTTTTGCCATAAAAATGAAGTTATCAATATGATGGTTAACCCAACACCCGCCTTATTAGAAAACCTGTACTGGGTAACTCTGATTGCTGTAGTCGTTTCATCGGCCTCTGGCGTGCTTAAAGCAGGTTTCAAAAAATTCGACCTGTTCGGTGTGATAATCATTGCTATCGCCACCGGTCTCGGTGGCGGCTCATTGCGTGACATGCTACTCGACAGAGATGTCTTCTGGATTCGAGACCAGGTGTTTTTTATCGCTTCGCTGGCCAGTGCCATCGCCATTTTCATCACTGCCCGCCTGGTGGCTATACCACCAAGATTTTTCCTGGTTGCAGATGCTGCAGGACTGGCAACTTTTGGTGTTGCCGGGACTTTAGTTTCACTTATGGTAGGCGCACCCTGGCTGGTTGCCAGCTTCATGGGCGTAATGACCGGCACCATGGGCGGCATTTTTCGTGATGTATTAAGCAATGAACCACCTGTAGTATTTCAGAGTCCACTCTATGCCACCGTCTGCTGGGGCGGATCGTTAATATTTATCGGACTTATATTTTTAAACATAGATGTTACTTATGCAGCCTTTATTGCCGGCACAGGTATTTTTGTCGCGCGTCTGCTAGCACTTCGTTTTAATATCAGCTTGCCAAGCTTTCGTTTCAAGTCCTGAGATACGCCTAAGCAATACAAACACCCTCTCTGCTTAACCTGGGCACCAGATGCATACTAAAGATTTATACAAAATTCCATCATTTGCGTATAATTCAATCTTTCTAAATTATTTGTATTTTCAGCTATGGCCCAATATGTATACACAATGAACGGCGTCGGCAAAGTCGTTCCTCCAAAAAAAGTTATTCTTGAAGACATCAGTTTAAATTTTTTTCCAGGCGCAAAGATCGGCGTACTCGGTTACAACGGCGCAGGTAAATCGACCCTGCTGCGAATCATGGCGGGCATCGATACTGATTTTATCGGTGAAGCACGACCAGCCACTGGTTTACGTGTGGGTTATCTAGAACAGGAACCGCATCTCGATGACAGCAAGGACGTGCGCGGTAATGTAGAAGAAGGCTTAAGCGTCATCATCGACGCGCAGAAACGGCTCGAAGAAGTTTATGCTGCCTACGCTGAAGCCGATGCAGACTTCGACGCACTGGCCAATGAACAGGCACAACTTGAAAATATAATCCAGGCGGCTGATGCACATAACCTGGAGAACAAACTCGAAGTAGCGGCAGATGCCCTGCGTCTGCCGCCGTGGGATGCCGATGTCAGCAAACTCTCTGGCGGTGAACGGCGACGCGTCGCTCTATGCCGTCTGCTGTTATCTTCTCCTGACATGCTGATCCTGGACGAACCGACCAATCATCTTGATGCAGAGTCTGTTGCCTGGCTGGAACGATTCCTCAAAGAATACCCGGGTACTGTCGTTGCTGTCACCCATGATCGATATTTTCTCGATAATGTCGCTGGCTGGATTTTAGAACTTGACCGTGGCCACGGCATTCCGTGGGAAGGTAATTATTCATCCTGGCTGGAACAGAAAGAACAGCGTCTTGCCAGCGAAGAGAAGAAAGAAGCCAATCGTCAGAAAACCATCAAGGCTGAACTGGAGTGGGTACGCTCCAATCCAAAAGCACGACAGGCAAAAAGCAAAGCCCGCATGCAACGCTTTGAAGAACTCTCATCTGCCGATTTTCAAAAACGCTCAGAAACACAATCGCTGTATATTCCACCCGGTCCGCGCCTTGGTGAACTGGTTATCGAAGCTAAAAATATCAGCAAGAAATTTGATCACAAATTGCTCTATGAAAATCTGAGCTTTAATTTACCGCGTGGCGGCATCGTCGGCATCATCGGTGCCAATGGTGCGGGTAAAACCACCCTGTTCCGTTTGATCACCGGTGAAGAAAAACCCGATTCCGGTGAATTTAAGATAGGTGAAAGCGT
>JBFFVI010000306.1:0-2508 GCA_041570895.1 Gammaproteobacteria bacterium | reverse complement strand
TTATGCAAAAAACGCATTATTTCAATCAGATCACTAAAGACTTCACTATTGATCAGTACCTGCATCAACTGGTTGGTTTTGATGTGGAAGAAGATAGTTTGCTACGTCATGCCTGTGAGATGGTCTGGGACTTACCGACCGGGGGGGCGATACCGAGTAGTCTTGATGTTGCTTTATTGTTAAGTGAACTGGGCTCTGATGAAACAACATTGATCGTTGCGCTGCTGAGTAGTACCCGGCTGGTCAAGTCAGTCGATGTCGATGCACTGGAAAAAACCTTTGGTACAGAGATCATGCGACTGGTAAAAAGCGTTGTTCAGTTGCATGAGTTTCATGGTGAGAGTGATGAGGCGTCACCCGAACAGGTCGAGCGTCTACGTCGCATGTTGTTGTCAATGGTTGAAGACGTCCGCGCGGTATTGATAAAACTGGCTTTTCGTGTGCAGCGTTTAAGACAATTAAAACTGGCTGATGCCGTTGAACAGCAGGAGGTCGCACGTGAGAGCCTGGAGATCTTCGCTCCGATAGCAAATCGTCTCGGTATTGGTCAACTGAAATGGGAGCTGGAAGATTTGGCTTTTCGTTATCTTGAGCCGGATACCTATAGACAAATTGCGATAAATCTTGATGAGAAGCGTGAAGAACGTGAACAGTTTATTGTTGATGTCGTCGATAAAATAAAACAGATATCCAGTAAGGAAGGGATTTTTGCTGAGATATATGGCCGTCCAAAACACATCTACAGTATCTGGAAAAAAATGACAACAAAGCGCCGTAGCTTTAATGAACTGTTTGATGTACGTGCAGTAAGAGTTGTGGTTGATACCATAGCTGAATGTTATGTGGTATTGGGCCTGGTTCATGCGCAATGGCGGCATATCGACAAAGAGTTTGACGATTACATTGCCAATCCAAAAGAAAATGGTTATCAATCATTACATACTGCTGTCTACGGCCCAGGTGGCAAGCCTGTTGAAATTCAGATCCGCACAAAACAGATGGATGAATTTGCTGAACATGGTGTCGCTGCGCACTGGCGATATAAAGAAGCGGGTAGCAGCAAGCGAAATATAAATTCTGGTATAGAGTCATTAAGAAAGTTACTCGATTCGACTAAGAGTAATGACGAAGAACTGATGGAAAGTTTTCGTACGGAAATGTTTAATGACCGTGTCTACGTGTTGACGCCGGAAGGGCGAGTGATCGATCTGCCTGAAGGCGGTACGCCTCTCGATTTTGCCTATGCAGTCCACACCGAAATAGGTCACCGTTGTCGTGGTGCAAAAGTTAATGGTCGCATCGTTCAGTTAACCTATGAATTAAAAAATGGTGAGCGTGTCGAGATATTAACCGCAAAAGAAGCAGCGCCCAGACGTGACTGGTTGATATCTCATCTCGGATTTATCAAGACCTCACGCGCGAGGAACCGAATTCGTGGCTGGTTCAGAAAGCAGGATAAAGAGAAGAATTATATTGAAGGTAAAGCCCTGTGTGACCGTGAGTTCAAACGTCACGGTATAAAACCTGAACTCTCAAAAGTGGTAGAACATTTCAAACTTGAATCTATTGAAGAATTTTATATCAATCTGGGGCGAGGTGATATAAGCCTCGCGCAGATGTCTGCCATGATGCATGAGTTTGAGGAGAAGCAAAGACACAGGGAAGCTGATCTGATAAAGAGTAAGCCGCAACATAAACCGGTCAAAAAAACCAGTAGCAGTGTCAATGTATTAGGCGTAGGTAACCTGTTAACGACGATTGCCAATTGCTGTATGCCGGTTCCGCATGACGACATCGTTGGTTTTATTACCAAGGATAGAGGCGTGAGTGTGCACAGGATAGATTGTAAGAATATCCTTCATCTAAAAGATAAAGATCAGGCTCGTCTGGTCGAAGTTGAGTGGGGCGATTCGGACATACATCATTATCCTGTAAATCTAATGATTAAGGCAAATGACCGTCATGGTCTGCTAACCGATATCAGCAGGACCCTGTCTGATGACAAGGTCAACGTGGTTGCAGTTAATACCGTGTCGAACAAAAAAGACCAGTCGGCACGGATGTCGGTAACGATAGAGATTCGTGATCTGCAACAGCTGTCACGGATAATGGATAAAATTTCACAGCTAAGAAATGTTATCGATGTAAGTCGTGGTTCTAATGGGGAAACTGCTGCGCATTAAGAGATAGAGCTCTTCTGTATTTATAGAGCTGCTGTTTACACCTTTGGACTTGCCAGTGAGATACTATCGTCAACTTGCTGGTAATAATCTTTATACTTTTTAGCAAGTTCGTTAAGCCATGTTTTTCGTCTTTGATTGGTTTCTTTTTCCTCTAGCTGCTCCGCGAGATGGCTGATCACTGGCAGGACTTTTAGCTGGCTGAGTAATAAGTTTTTTTCAAAGTCATCAGCCTCGAAAAGAAACTCTTTTGCTGTTTCCATTCTTAATGAATCAAGAGTCGCTTTAGCAATTACCTGTGCGGTAAAATCTTCGAATAATAACAAGG
>JBFFVI010000305.1:0-2516 GCA_041570895.1 Gammaproteobacteria bacterium | reverse complement strand
TTGCCTGACTGGATCAATAGTGTGGTGGTCGATTTGCCTGGCCATGGCACCATGGCCAGGGTGCAGGCTGATTCGCTGGATGACTATGTGCACGCGCTTGCGCCACTGGTTCAACAGCCGGCCATATGGGTAGGCTGGTCCTTGGGCGGACTGGTAACGTTGCGTTTAGCCGAGTTGTACCCACAGCGTGTTGCTTCGGCATTACTTGTTGCCTGTAATCCCTGTTTTGTTCGTCGGCCAGATTGGCCTTGCGCTGTAGACGCTGAAACTTTTGATCAGTTTGCTGATGACCTGAGCAAAAATCAGGAAAAAACCATCCGTCGCTTTCTGGCGCTACAGGTAAGGGGGTTACCTGATGCGATGACGGTAGTCAGGCAGTTGCAGGCAAGTATGCAATCACGTGGTCAGGCCACTACTCAGGCGCTGCATGCTGGTCTGCAGGTGTTGCTAAAAACAAATCTGCAGCAAACATTAGAATTAATTGAGTGCCCTTTACACTGGTCATTGGGCGGTAAGGATAGCCTGGTGCCTGCAGAATTAGCGCAGGTTTTAACAGAAGGTTATGCGCAGGAGAATGTGGTGCTCAATCCGGCAGCTAGTCATGCGCCCTTTATTTCTCACGATGACAGTTTTATCGAGCAGTTATTAGCAGTGGCGGAAAAGCAACGTGGTCGTTAGTTGTGATTTTTTATCAGATTGGAAATTTATGAATCAAGAAACAGAACATCCGCAGGCACAGGTATTTAACAAGACGCGAGTACGACAGGCTTTTGATAGAGCTGCAGATGACTACGAACAATTTGCTATCTTGCAAAATGAAGTTTGTAATCGTTTGCTGGAGAAACTGGAGGTTGTGAATATTAAACCGCAACTGATATTAGATGCCGGCGCCGGTACGGGTGCGGCGATTCCTGCATTGTTATCGCGATATAAAACAGCCCAGTTAGTGGCTTTGGATCTATCGGAAAATATGCTGCAAAAGAGTGGCCGTCATGGCAGATTATTTCGCTCTCCTCACCTGGTCTGTGCTGATATCGAACGCCTGCCATTTTCTGATAATACCTTCGATCTGGTTTTTTCCAGTTTGAGCATGCAGTGGTGCAACGATCTTAATGCTGCTTTACTGGAAGCGAAACGTGTTCTCAAACCGGGAGGTTTGTTTGTGTTTACCACCTTTGGGCCGGATACCTTAAAGGAATTACGCCATAGCTGGAGCAAAGTTGATGATGCCAACCATGTGAACCGGTTCATCGATATGCATGACATCGGTGATGCGCTGTTACAGGATGGATATGCCGAGCCGGTAATGGAGGCAGAGATGTTGACGGTTACCTATAATACCGTTGATGAAATAATGCGCGACCTGAAGGCGATCGGTGCCAGTGTCACCGCTGGTACGGTGGAGCAAGGCCGGGCCGCAAGAGGGCTGGGTGGTAAGTCTATATTGCAAACCGTTCGCCAGGCTTATGAACAGTTCCGGCAGGACAGTTTATTGCCTGCCAGTTATGAAATTATCTATGGCCATGCGTGGAAGCCGCTACCAGTAGATGTCAAAAATAATTCATCAAATAGTCAGCACGTTAAATTTGGGATATAAGCTCTATTTTTTATAATGTAATCAACTGGTTTCATTTCGATTTTTAATTCAGTTAGAATTATGATTTAATTCTTAACTGGATACTGGAAGGCACGCCTGAAAATTAGTTGTCCGCTTATGTATCTTTTGAATATTTGAACGTAGAAATACAGAGGCCCCGAAGAGAAATATATTTTCTTCTCTTCGAGGCCTCTGTAGTTATTGAACTATTTTAAGCTTCAAACGCTACACGCATTTTACCCAGAGCATTTTTTTCAATCTGACGTATACGTTCTGCAGATACCTGATACTCATCAGCCAGGTCGTGTAATGTGGCTTTATCTTCATTCAGCCAGCGACGTTGAATGATGTCCTTGCTGCGTTCATCCAGTGTTTCTAATGAATCAGACATCAGGCTCAGTTTCTGTGTGCGGCTGTCATCATGTTCGAGTCGGTATGCCGGATCGGCGCTGTCATCAGATAGATAAGCCGCTGGTGTGAAATGATGTTCGTCGTCATCGTTAGTAGGTGAATCAAATGTAACATCACTGCCACTCAAACGAGACTCCATTTCGAGAACGGTCTCTGGTTTAACACCTAGTGTTTCAGCAACGTCCTTTACTTCTTCAGGGGTAAACCAGCCCAGTCTGTTTTTAGAACTGCGCAATTTAAAAAACAATTTACGTTGTGGTTTGGTTGTAGCCACTTTGACGATGCGCCAGTTGCGTAATACAAATTCATGAATCTCTGATTTGATCCAGTGCACGGCATAGGATATCAGGCGAACTTCATGGCTTGCAGAAAAACGTTTGACCGCTTTCATCAGCCCGATGTTACCTTCCTGGATTAGATCACTTAGTGGTAAACCATAGCCTGTGTAACCACGCGCTATTTTTACAACGAAGCGTAAATTAGACATAATAAGCTGTTGCGCTGCTTC
>JBFFVI010000304.1:0-2522 GCA_041570895.1 Gammaproteobacteria bacterium | reverse complement strand
GCAGTGCATGTTCCAAAAACAGTTGATAACGATCTGCCTATCACTGACAACTGCCCGGGTTTTGGTTCAGTTGCCAAATACATCGCGGTATCAACACTGGAAGCAAGTTATGACGTCGCTTCTATGTGCAAAACATCAACAAAAGTTTTCGTACTTGAAGTGATGGGTCGTCATGCTGGCTGGATCGCTGCAGCAGGTGCAATGGCATCTACCGATGAGCATGAAATCCCAATCGTTGTATTATTTCCTGAAGTGAAATTTGATCAGAAAAAATTCCTCAAGAACGTTGACGAAAAAGTTAAAAAATTCGGTTACTGTTCCGTTGTTGTCTCTGAAGGTGTTGCATGGCCAGATGGTAAGTTCCTTGCCGAGACTGGTTTAAAAGATGCCTTTGGTCACAGCCAATTAGGCGGCGCAGCTCCTGTTGTTGCTGGCATGATCCAGGAAAAACTGGGACACAAATATCACTGGGCGGTTGCCGACTACCTGCAACGCGCAGCACGTCACATCGCATCAAAATCAGATGTTGAGCAAGCTTATGCAACCGGTAAAGCTGCTGTTGAATATGCTATACAGGGCCACAACTCTGTTATGCCAGCGATCAAACGTACCAGCAATAAACCATATAAATGGAAAATTGAAATGGCACCACTGAAAAAAGTTGCTAACGTTGAAAAGATGATGCCTAAGAGCTTTATCTCAAAAGACGGTTTCGGTATTACTAAAAAATGTCGTGAATATCTAGAGCCTTTAATCCGAGGCGAAGAATATCCTGCATACAATAAAAATGGCATGCCTAAATATGTTCAATTGAAAAAAGTAATGGTCGCCAAAAAGTGCCCTGACTTTGACATCAAATAAAACTGAACATGACTCTTGAAAAAGCACATGAACTGATTGCCATGCACTCTAGTCTGGGCAGTGGCTACAATCGAAATGCCGCAAGAATGGTACTGGGTGAAGTCATGCGTGACTTCGGTCAGGAAGTTGTTGATCAGCTGATTCGAGAGTACGGTCTTGAGCAGCAGTGGGAAATAAAACCCGGCACCAAGTTCGAGAGCGCTTTTAAAAGTTAACAAAAATAAAAAACACTGACTTGTTCAGTGTTTTTTATTGTGGAGATAAATATGAAATTAATCTTATTAGGTGGTCCTGGTGCTGGCAAAGGCACACAGGCCGGGTACATCACAAAAAAATATAACATCCCTCAGATCTCAACCGGTGATATGTTGCGTGCAGCAGTGAAAGCCGGCACAGCAATGGGACTGGAAGCTAAAAAAGTAATGGATGCAGGTGGCCTGGTCACCGACGAAATCATTCTCGGTTTGGTAAAAGACCGCATTGCCGAAGATGACTGTGCGAACGGATTTTTATTTGACGGCTTCCCCCGTACACTAGCGCAAGCAGATGCACTGAAAGAACAAGGTGTTGCAATTGATGCTGTGGTAGAGATCGACGTCGATGATGCTGAAATCGTTAAACGTATGTCTGGACGCCGTGTACACGTTGCTTCTGGCCGCACTTATCATACCGTTTTTAATCCACCAAAAGTGGAAGGTAAAGACGATGAAACCGGTGAAGATCTGAACCAGCGTGATGATGATCAGGAAGAAACTGTTAAGAAAAGACTTGATATATATCATGACCAGACAGAGCCATTAATTGCATACTACACCAACTGGGCAAACTCAGGTGAAGCAAACTCACCAAAGTATCACCACATTGCCGGTATCGGCGGTGTTGAAGATATTAGAGATGCTATTTTTAATGCATTAGATAATTAATTATTTAATTTTAAAAGCCCTGTTTTCAGGGTTTTTTTATGTCCACGGATGGATGGTATGTCGTAAAGAACCACGGAAGCAGTTGCGACAATGTCAGGGATGGAGAATATGCCGTAGAGTACCCCGAAAGTGATACGGTTAAATGACCATAAATAGACTAAATACAGTAGGTGCCATGGTGGCGCTACAAATAAATATAATAACTTAAACTAAGAATTTTTAACTGAGGAGACTCAAAAATGTCTACTGAACTTCTAATCGCACTGGCCTGTTCCCTGCTCGGAATCGGCTATGGTGTTGTTACTATCTTCAACGTACTTTCAAAACCCATGGGTAATGAAGAAATGGTACGTATACAGAGCGCTATTCAGGAAGGCGCTCAGGCTTACCTGAAACGCCAGTACACTGCGATCGCCGCGGTTGGTATTGTTGTCTTTGTGGCCATCATGTTCACGCTGAATGCAACCACTGCTGTCGGCTTTGCCATCGGTGCAGTCTTCTCCGGTCTGGCTGGTTTTATCGGCATGAACGTCTCTGTCCGCGCTAACTCACGTACTGCTGAAGCGGCACGTGATGGTATCGCTCCGGCACTGGATATCGCCTTTAAAGGCGGTGCCATTACCGGTATGCTGGTTGTCGGCCTTGCTCTGTTAGGTGTTGCCGGCTACTACGGCATTTTATTAGCCATGGGTTTTGATATGACAGAAGCCCTGCATTCCATGGTTGGTCTGGCATTTG
>JBFFVI010000303.1:0-2527 GCA_041570895.1 Gammaproteobacteria bacterium | reverse complement strand
GTTAAAATACGATCCAGCCAATCGTGCTAGCAACGAAAAAAAATTACCAGGGCAGATACTTCATCGGGTCAACCGGTTTACCATTTTTTCTAATCTCGAAATGCAGTCGCGGGCCTGGTTGATCTTTATCTCCCATCTCAGCAATCTTCTGACCGGCTTTAACGATGTCACCTTCCTTCACCAGTAATTTTCGGTTATAGGCATACGCACTTAGAAAGGTCTTGTTATGTTTGATAATAATAAGATTGCCATAACTGATCAATCCACTGCCGCTGTAGACCACCTTGCCTTCGGCGGAAGCGACAATGGCATCACCGCGCTTGCCTGCGATGTCGATACCTTTTGCATCGTTACGCTGCCGGTTATATTTTTTAACCACCTTGCCTTTCGCCGGCCATTGCCAGCGGACTGATTTTGGCCAGCTGATTGTTGCTGATTGCTGTGCTGGTGGTTTTATGGTTGATGTAACAGTGGACGTTTTGGCTGTTACTGACTTGTCTTTAGTGTTCAGCGGCTTTAGAAAAATCGTCTGTCCCGGCTGAATGATATAAGGTTTTTTTAATTGATTTAGCTGCGCCAGCTCGTTGACACTAACGCCATACCATTTAGAGAGACTATATAGCGTGTCGCCTTTTCTGGCGATCACCCGATCCTGGTCGGGTGATCGCCTGCGTGGTGCTTCATTTTCAGCCGTACCCTGCGGAGCATAAGCAATATTGCTTTCGTAAGCCGCCTTTTGGTTCGCATCAAAATTTGCAGGTTTACGCGTATGCAGGCGTTCTCCAGGTTTAATAAAATGAGAAGTACTGATGCCGTTCCATGCAGCAAAGTCTTCTGTATCGAGTTCATAACGCCATGCGATGGAATAAACGGTATCGCCCGATTTAACCGTGTAATCTTCAGGGTCCCATTTTTTACCATTGCCGCTGCACGCCGATAATAAGCAGGCGACAAACAATAAGGTTATCAGCGGCAGGCTTCTCAAGCGACGAATGAGCACTTCTGATCGACTCTACTAATGAAAATATATCAGCACAGCGACCAGTAGAACCGTCAACCAGCCTAACCATTCAATATATTTTAATACCACCGGTTCCAGTTTCGGTCCTGCCCAGGCCATCAACAATGCAACCAGGAAAAAATGTGCCGACCTGCCCACTATCGCCGCCAGTATAAAAGGCAGCAGTGCCATCGAAAGTGCACCGGCTGTCAGTGTGAACAACTTGAACGGTATTGGCGAGAAACCAGCGACGACGACTGCCAAGAAGCCCCACTCTTCAAACCAGCGTTGTGCGGTCATGTATTTATCCCAGTAACCGACATCCTGAATGATCGGCTCGATCGCGTGGATGGCAAAGTAGCCGAGATAATAACCAATAACACCGCCCAGCACGGACATCGATGTAGCAATAAATGCGATGCGCACCGCGTGCTGGGGACGCGCTATCGCCATCGGTGCAACCATCAATGCGGTCGGTACCGGGAAGAATATCGACTCGAAAATACTGACCCCGATCAGGTAACGTTCAGCATGCGGATGTGCAGCCCAGCGCATCATCCTGTTATATAAACCGGCAAATATCATTAACGTACTGCTCCATCAAGTAGTGGCACGAAACGCACAGATTCCTGAATGGTTTCTTCGATACCTTCACTGCTGCGTACATATAGTTTTAATTGCTGAACGCCATCCTTCGTGCCCACGGGGATGATGAGACGGCCGCCGATTGCCAGCTGTTCTAACAGACTGGGAGGGACGGACTCTGGCGCAGCGGTCACCATGATCGCCTGGTAAGGCGCATTCGGCTGCCAGCCCCAGGAACCATCACTGTGTTTGGAAAAGACATTCATCAAACCCATCTTACGGTGAGCTTCCCGGGCTTTTTGCAATAACGCACTGATGCGCTCTACGGTATATACTTTTGGCACCAGGCGAGACAATATCGCTGATTGATAGCCTGAACCTGTACCCACTTCCAGCACCACGTCAGGTATACCGCCTTCGAGTAAAATTTCTGTCATCCTCGCAACGATATAAGGCTGTGAGATCGTCTGGCCATGGCCGATGGGTAATGCGGTATCTTCATAGGCGCGATGCGCCATCGCTTCATCAACAAATATATGACGCGGTGTGGTTCTGACAACTTCCAGCACACGTTCATTTTTGATGCCTTTTTCACGCAGCCGTTCGACCAGGCGGTCACGGGTGCGCTGCGAAGTCATGCCTATACCCTGTATATCGTTACTTATCATCTGTTCAACTTATTTCTTATCATGCTTAACTATTATGTTTTGTCAGCCAGTTATCCAGCTCGGCAAGGCTATCATATCGGGTTAGATCTATCTGTAACGGGGTGATCGAAACATAATGCTGACTCACCGCGTAAAAATCAGTGCCTTCGCCGGCATCCTGTGCTTCGCCCGGTGGGCCGACCCAGTACATCGGGTCACCACGGGGATCATCCTGCACGATCATGCCTTCCGACTTATGCCGGTTACCCAGACGCGTCGCCTTAAAACCTTTGAT
>JBFFVI010000302.1:0-2529 GCA_041570895.1 Gammaproteobacteria bacterium | reverse complement strand
TCTTTTATATCGCCCAGTCGTGGTTGTCCATAATTCACATTAAATTCAACATCGTAAATTTCAGATAATATATTTAATAAATCGTTTAATGTGATTTTGTTAGCTGTGGCGATATTAAAAAACTGGCCTGCACAGCCCTCAGTGGTAACCGCCTTCATATTCGCTTCTACCACATCACTTACAAAGACAAAATCACGGGTCTGTTCGCCATCGCCGAAGATAGTTGGAACCTCATTATTTTTAAGCTTATCAGTGAATATGGAAATCACCCCAGAATATGGAGAAGAAGGGTCCTGTTTAGGCCCGTAAACATTAAAATATCTTAAGCATACCGTTTCTAAACCATACAGTTTTGTATACATGCCACAAGCAGATTCGGACGCAAACTTGTCAACCGCATATGGCGATAAAGTAACCGGGCACATGGTTTCCACTTTTGGCAAGGTAGGTTCATCACCATACAACGCCGCACTTGATGCGAAAACGAAACGTTTAACATTATTATTTCTTGCTGCTTCAAGTAAGTGCAGCGTTCCCTGGTAATTAACCAGACTACTACCCACGGGGTCGTTCACTGTTTTAGGCACAGACGCGACAGCGGCTTTATGAAAAACCCAGTCGACACCTTGCATACATTGTTTGACGGTATCAAAATTACTTATATCACCTTCAACAATGGTTAACGCTTTATTTTCTGTTAGATTGCTTCGATGGCCGGTTGAGAAATCATCTAATACAACCACCTCATGGCCATCACTTATTAAACGATCAACGATATGTGAACCGATAAAGCCGGCTCCGCCGGTGACTAATGCTTTCATCTATAATTACTTCCTATTTTCCTTGTCTTCCATAGACATCATCAAAACGCACGATATCATCTTCTCCGAGATAACTTCCCGTCTGCACTTCGATCAGTTCCAGGGGTATTTTTCCTATGTTTTCCAGGCGGTGTTTTGTTCCCAATGGTATGTAGGTGGACTCGTTTTCAGACAAGATAAATACATCATCTCCTCTTGTCACTTTTGCAGTGCCATTAACAACGATCCAGTGCTCGGCACGGTGATGATGTAATTGCAACGATAGAACTGCGCCAGGGTTAACGGTGATTCTTTTCGCCTGAAAACGATCGGAATGATCGATGCCCTGATAACAGCCCCAGGGTCGACAGACACGTTTATGTAAAACCACTTCTTGTCTTTCTTCACCTGCCAGCGACTCAACAATAATTTTGATATCCTGTACGTGGTCTTTATGTGCGACTAAAAGTGCGTCATCTGTATCAACGATGACCATATCTTCGATACCGAGCGTGGTCACTAGTTTGTGCTCTGCTCTTACATAACTGTTTTTTGTAGCTACGCACTTAGTATCACCGATGAGGAGATTATTGTTATCGTCTGATTCGCCAATCTCGTGTAATGCCGACCAGGATCCAACATCACTCCAGCCGATATCGACGGGAATGACAACCGCGTTATTCACTTTTTCCATCACCGCATAATCGATAGAATCACTCGGGCATTGCTTAAATTCTTCGATACCGACACGGATAAAGTCCATATCTCTTTGCGCTGCATCGATCGCTTTTTGGCTGGCGTTGTAAATTTCAGGCGCAAACTCCTGCAAAGCATTCAGATACGCCGATGCCTTGAACATGAACATACCACTGTTCCAGTAGTATCCACCTTCATTCAGATATTTTGTCGCTGTTTCAAGGTCCGGTTTTTCGACAAACCGGTCAACCTTAGAGACTTCATTGACAGCGACGGAGTCCACCGATTTGATATAACCGTAACCTGTTTCAGGGCTATCAGGCACGATGCCAAAAGTGACAAATTGATCGTTTAATGCCTGTTGCAGGCCGGTCTCTATGGCTTCATGAAAAGCCTTAATGTTTTTAATATCGTGGTCTGCCGGCAACACCAGTAAAACAGCATCTTCATCGGCATGTATGGCATTGAACGCGGCTAAAGCAATAGCCGGCGCTGTGTTGCGCCCTATCGGCTCCAGGATGATGGCGCTTTTACCAATACCGGTAGCATGTACCTGTTCTGCAACCATAAAACGGTATTCTTCATTACAGATAACCACTGTTTGATCGATATCTTCTAACTCACGCAGACGATTGATCGTGTCCTGCAGCAGAGACGTCTCATTTAATAGTGGCAGTAGTTGTTTGGGATGGAGTTTTCTGGATAGCGGCCATAAACGCGTTCCTGACCCACCCGATAAGATAACCGGCGTTAACATTTAAATTTCCTGATCAATTTTATATTTATTGCCAAAGTATAGAGAGAAAAGCGTTATTTTTAAGGAATACTCCAATAATCATGGCAAATCGTCCCTCTCTAATCGATACCGATTCCATTTTCAACGGTAAACAGATTTTTGTCTCAATTATGTTTATCCATAGAGATTCAGTTCAATTATCAATGGAAAAATTTCAGCAAGATTATACATTAAAAACATGTAAAGTTTATCTTACAAAACAGTGTTGAAAAAATGACACCAAATCATGCTAAAAGC
>JBFFVI010000301.1:0-2554 GCA_041570895.1 Gammaproteobacteria bacterium | reverse complement strand
TTTTTAAATAGATCTGTCCCCTTTGAGGTGTTATATAAAACTTGCTTAATGATCTTTGCCTGTAGTACAAATACAATTCAATTATTGTTGAACAGGGGCCAGAATATGTCAGAACAAGAAATGTTATCCGTAAAAGAAAAAACAGCTGAAGGCATCAGTCGTCGAGATGTATTGTTAGGTATGGGTGCTGCTGCGACCATGGCCTATGCAGGTTCGGTGCCGGCGGCTGCGAAAGAGCACGATCATAGCAAGCATTCGACGCAGTTAACGGATCTGATGGATGCGGTTAATAGTTGCACTGACAAAGGACGACGTTGCATCTCACATTGTATGGTCAGTTTTACTGAAGGTGATACTGATCTTGCTGCCTGTGCAAGCAAGGTACAGGAAATGCTGTCAATCTGTGGTGGTTTTGCATACCTGGTGGCATCGAATTCCAGTTATACAAAAGAATATTCACGCGTATGCGAAAAAGTGTGCATAGATTGCGCAAAAGAGTGTCGGAAACATGAGAAACATATCGAGTGCGAGGCCTGCGCTAACGCCTGTGACGATATTGTTGATGCAATAAAGCTTAGTCTTGCTTAGTTTTAAAATTTTGATTCTGAAGTGAACATTACGCCCCAATAAGGGGCGTAATGTTTTTTAAGGAAATGAATATTTTTACTGACTGGGAGATTTCGCTGTCTGCCGGTTAGTAGCAGCACTACGTCAATATCGACTGTATGAAATTATCCAGTGTGGTTTTATTTTCTAACTCGAAGTCTTCTATTACAACCAGGCCTGGATAGCTTGCACACAGTTTTTTTGCAAAAACTCCTCGACCGGTCTCGGTCACGCATTTTCCATCGATAAAAACGGGTGTGCTATTCAAGCTGCAGCTGGGTGAGCGGCTTTTAAAAATGAAACCGGCCAGGTTTTTCAGTTCGGCGGGTTTTATCTCGCAATATCGCTGCATGATATCTGTCACATCGATAGTCGGATCATCACGTCCGGTAAGTTTTGGATTACGTATGCTGCCTGTGAGTTGTACCGGTGGACGTGGAATCGGAAGTCCGGCTTCGACTTCCGGGCAGACGGCGACGAGATTAAAGACGGGTGTGAGTTGCTCAATGATGATCTGATTGGCTTTGGATCTGCCATCGTAACGAACAGCGTCGCCGAGCAGGCACTGGCTAACACCCACTAGAGGTCTGGTGTCATTGGGCGCCATAAACCGAGTTTGTTTACTTCTTCGCGCCCATGTCCAGCGCGCGTTGCCTTGTTTTATTGGCTTCGACCGCCAGTTTGCCGGCATCCCAGTTAGGCATAGTCTCTGGCCAGCCGAACATATGTGCCGTGAGAACTTCGCATAAAGCCTCCATGTGATCGTCGTTATTATTTAAGCACGGGATATAGTTAAAGCTTTCACCGCCGGCCTCGATGAACAGCTCTTTGTTTTCCATCTGAATCTCTTCCAGCGTCTCCAGGCAGTCGGCGGCAAATCCCGGGCAGATGACATCGACACTTTTTATATTTTGTGCCGGCAGTTCCTGCAGGGTGACACTGCAATAAGGCTGTAACCAGGGCTCGCGGCCAAAACGTGACTGGAACACGACTTTCCATTCACCGTCTTTTAATTCCAGTTCTTCTGCCACCAGGCGCGCGGTTTTCTGACAGTGACAGAAGTAGGGGTCACCGTTATTAACATAGCGCTGCGGAATGCCATGAAACGAGAACAGCAAGAGATCGCTGCGTTTATTCTCTGCCCACTGGTTTTTAATACTGTTTGCCAGTGCAGTGATATATTTTGGATGATCGTGATACTGGTTGATCATGCGCAGGTCGGGCAGCCAGCGCCAGCCTTTGAGTACATCGGTCACCTGGTCGAATACGGCCGCCGTCGTCGTGCCGGAATACTGTGGATATAAAGGCAGGATAAGCAGGCGCCGGGCACCTGCCTTGCGCAGGCCTTCGAGGCCATTTTTAATCGATGGTTTACCGTAAGTCATCGCCATATCGGCAATCACGTGACCGCGAAAACGGTCTTCAAGCTTTTTCTGTATCGCCTGGGTCTGTAATCGGGTGAAATGGATCAGCGGTGAACCGTCATCCGTCCAGACTTTTTTATAGGCTTTTGCCGAACGTGAAGGGCGAATTCTTAGGATGATGCCATGCAGTACCAGCCACCAGAGCAATCGGTTGCTCTCCACCACCCGCGGATCGGCCAGGAATTGTGCCAGATAGCGACGCACAGCTGAGCTTGTGGGGGCATCTGGGGAACCGAGATTAACCAGTAAGATCCCCAGTTTTTCCTGAGGACCATGTTTATAATTGATTTTTTCAGGCACGTTTCTTTTAAAATGTTGTGATTGTAGGGCGAAGAGTGACAGATTTGCCTTTATTGCTCAAGGCAAATTTCTTTGCTGCGGTCAGAATAATTAGAGCTGTGCTTAAGATTAAGGTATTATACCGGCCATTATTTTTTGTACACCTTACGGAGTTCCCATGCCCACTAGGCTGGTAGTAGCAAATGAAATAGCACCAGGTGAACGACGCATTGCGTTGGAGCCGG
>JBFFVI010000300.1:0-2599 GCA_041570895.1 Gammaproteobacteria bacterium | reverse complement strand
GGTGAAAAAAACCGCATCCAGATAAACGTCCAGTAAGTTATTAAAATCTTTTTTGTTCTGACTGGCAAAAGGATATGCTGTCCAGTCACTGCTGGTAAATGCGTTCATGAAAGTATTTAACGAACGTCGTATCATCATGAAAAATGGATCACGTACCGGGTATTTTTTACTTCCGCATAAAGCGGTATGTTCCAGGATATGAGCAACACCCGTAGAGTCCATCGGTACGGTCCTGAATGCTATCAAAAATACATTCTCTGTATTCTCCGCTTCCATGTGATAATGCAAGGCACCGGTTTTTATATGCTGGAATTCCTGCAGGGTTAGATTCAGTGAGTCAATACGTTCGCTGCGGACCCATCTAAATGAGGGATGATGATTAATGGCCTTCTCATTAGTTAGTTCGCTTGCTGTTGGATTAATTGATGACATAAATTATATAACTCTCTGAATTTCTTCTTTAGCTTGGGGTTTGTCTATATTTTTATTTGATTTTATTGTTACGCGTTAATTTATACACTGTTTCGACCAGAGATGTTAAACCGCGATCTTGCATCCTTGGCTCACTACCGATGGTGTCTTTGAAACACAGCTTCTCGATCGAAAAGTAATCCGAATATAACTCGTTGACATTATCTTCAGACACAGAAAACGGCGGTCCATTCATCTCGCTTTGGTCATAGCTCAGCGTGACTAACAAGGTGCGAATTCCGGGATTTTGTAACTCGGCCATCTTATCAGCATATTGCTTACGCATATCTAGTGGCAAAGCCACCAGTGAGGCCCTGTCATAGATGTCAGTTATATTATCCAGGTCATCTTTCTGTAAGGAAAAAAAATCACCCTGGAATATTTCGATTACTGATGTCTGCTCACTGGTTTGATAGAAGGCGTGTTCATCTTTTTCTGCATGTTTGTAACTTAAGGCATTTTCTTCAAAAAAATCCTTTACCGCACGCTCACTGCATTCCACACCAAATACTTTATAACCATTCTGTGACAGCCAGAGCATGTCCCTGCTTTTACCGCACAGTGGCACAAAAACTTTTAGTTTTTCGCGCTGTTCAGCAGAAGGTCCCTTATCACCGTAGAAATACGCAAGATATGGATTCATCTTCTGCTGATGAAACCCTATTTCATTGTTGTTCCAGCGTTCTAACCAGAAGTCGATTTCCATAATATTATTTAACGAGACCGATGCGCATATTAGCTATCACCTGGTTTCCAGATACCAAAGGCATCCTCAGCTGGTTTCATGTCCTGCTCTACCTGATCGAGCACCTGAGCCATAAAATGAGACAGGTCATTCAACAAGCCCTTTTTATCCATACCAGGCTGATCCTGCTGAGCCAGCACGTAACCTGTTATAGCCGATAAGTACTGCATGAAATATAGATCGTTATCAGCTGCCGGGTCATGTTTTGCAACAACCGTTTTGATGTCCGAAATCATCTCGGACGATAATTGAATACCACCACTCATATTATTTTGCCCTGTATGTGTATTTGAATTTTGTACCTACTTATAATGGTGCTAGTCTAAGCTATTTCAAGCTCACCGAACAGGACAAGCCATGTATAAAGTCTGCGTATATGTCCCTGAAAAATCTGTGGAAAACGTTAAACAGGCACTGTTTGACGCTGGCGCTGGCCGAATTGGTAACTATGACAGCTGCTGCTGGCAAACACAGGGTATTGGCCAGTTTCGTCCTCTGCAGAACAGCAATCCCGCTATTGGCTCGCTCAATGAAGTCGAGCATGTTCGTGAGATCAAGATCGAACTGGTATGCGAGGACGCTCTAGTCAAACAGGCAATTCAGGCGATGAAGGAGATTCATCCCTATGAAGAACCGGCGTTTGATGTCTGGAAGTTGGCTGAATTTTGATTTGGTATTTAATATTTTCCAGGTACTGTTTATCAGTTAGGCATTGCGGTATTCGCACCGCGGGCGAGTTACTTTTCTTTCAGTAGCAAAAGAAAAGTAACCAAAAGAATGCCATCCCGCCTTGTTTGCCCCGAGGAGAGCGCTCGGGGTACCTGAATTCATCACTGTTGCCTACGAACCGTCCTGATGCGCCATCCGGGTGCACAGGACTAAATTCGCCTTCCCTGGCGAATTTTCTCTACCAACAGCAATGTATTCAGCAAACAAAAAGGGAACGAAAAGCTGAAAAGCAAAAGCAGTGCTAAAAAACTTATTTAGTATGAGAAAATCCTATTTTTGGTTCCTGTTTTTTCTTTTGACTTTGCTTCCACCTTAGCAAGCCATCAAAAAGGTATTGTTAGCATGAGCTTTCTGTGCCAGTTGTTTGAGCGTTTTCTGCGAGTTCTGGCGCAGCATGTTATCAATGCCTTTTTGATGGGAATCCCGTGCTTTTTACGGGGCGCAGCTGACGTGGCGGCCTTTTCTGGTTACTCTTTTGGGCTGTAGCAAAAGAGTAACTCGCCAGCGGGGCGAGACCCGCAACAGCTAATTAAAAACAACAAGTTGATACCATGAAAAATCCCCACTCGAATCCGGGGAAAGGACAAAAGATAAACTACCGAATCCAGCCACGTTCGCTGGAATCGATAAAATCCAGCATAAGCCGTACATTTT
>JBFFVI010000299.1:0-2600 GCA_041570895.1 Gammaproteobacteria bacterium | reverse complement strand
TGCAGGATTTCTTAGCGCAGATAGTTTCCAGCCACGCCCTTCTAAACGTTGGATATTCCCCTGTATGCGTGCGGCAGTTTCTTCGACACCATATGGGCTAGGCGTTACATTAAACATCAAATTTTGTGCTTGCGTTAGAGCAATTACTCCAACGAGTACAAACGCTACCATTGCACCTATTATATATTTCATTGCTATTTCCTCTTTATTGGTTGTCTGTTGGTAGTTACTACTATCTTAAATATAAATTAGTATATTCTTATATACTTATTATCTGCCAATAAGATACTGAGTCAAGTCAATCACTATGCTGATGAACCATTAAATGACTTATATCAATTAAGTAGATTTTATTAGTAATTTGGAAACACCTAATCAAAGGGTGTATAAATTTTTATTATTTTTATTCAACGAATGGATGATAACAAAATCAACAAGATATGTAAGTACAATAATTCAATTAAAACATGTAATTGTAGATAAATTGACATATGTCATGTCGATAAAAGTGAGTCTAAAAAAATCAAAAAATGTGGAAACTACCTTCGTTTCTTAAGCATATTCAATATCGAGGTATATTAAATCAATGGTGTCAGGTTTAAAGCTTTTTGGTACTGATAAGAATTATTCGGCGCATCCATGCGCCACATCAAAGATTGTCTTAGCTCATCCCTTTTGGAATAAAAAAATGGCGGACCGGACGGGATTCGAACCCGCGACCTCCGGCGTGACAGGCCGGCATTCTAACCAGCTGAACTACCGGTCCGTAGAATGTTATCTAATGGTGGGTGCTGAGGGAGTCGAACCCCCGACATTCGCCTTGTAAGGGCGACGCTCTACCAGCTGAGCTAAGCACCCAAAAGAAAGCGGCGCAATTCTATATCAAGAGACGCTAATAAACAATCAGGAAATGAAATTTAATGATTATAGTCAGGCTGATTGTGTTTCAAACACTTCGCTAAGCGGTTGCGGCCTGTTGATGTGGTAGCCCTGGGCGTAATTAACCCCGAGTTTACGTAATGCATCTAAGATATCCTGATCCTCGACGAATTCAGCGATAGTTTTAATCCCCATGCGGTGGCCGATCTCATTGATCGCTGATACCATTGCAGCATCGATGGGATCGCTGACCATATCTTTGACAAAGAAACCATCGATTTTAAGGTAATCGATAGGCAGCTGTTTTAGATAGCCAAATGATGACACTCCGCTACCGAAATCATCAAGCGAAAATTTAAAACCGACCTCCTGCAGGACTGCAATGAATTCAAGTGCTTTGGTGAAGTTGGCTATTGCTGCAGTTTCAGTTATTTCAAAACATATCTTGTTCGTATTCAATTTTGTCTCACTGGCGTAATCAAGGATGAATTTCTTAAAGCTCTTGTCACAGATCGAGTTGCCAGAAATATTAATCGACAGCATTATGTCGTTAGGAATATTATTATCACAGATCCGGTTAAATACATTTTCTACAACATATTTATCGATATCGACAATCACATCATAACGTTCGGCTGCCGGAATAAAACTATCAGGCATGATTAACGTGCCATCATCCAGGCGCATACGTGACAGTATTTCATAGTGTTGGTCTATACCCTGTTCAAGCGATATAATTTTCTGTGCAAACAGGATGATGTCCTGCTTTTCAATGGCATGTTTAACACGTGTGGCCCAGTGCATCTCCACCTGGCGCTGTTCGAGAAAAGCATCATCTTTGGTATAGACATGAATTCGATTTCTGCCATGTTCCTTCGCCGCGTAACAGGCAAAATCGGCCTCTTTCATCACGCTATTTATATTCTCAGTGTGATGTGTTATCTCTACCACGCCGACACTGGCACCGATATGAAAAAACTTGCCTTCCCAGGCAAAACGAAAATCCTGTACCGCCTGTATTATTTTCTCCGCTGTGTGTTTTGCTATCGAGGCATCGCAGCCACGTAACAGAACCCCAAATTCATCACCCCCTAAACGTGCCAGGGTATCTGCCTGACGCGTCGTGTCGCCGATGATATACGTCACCTGCCTGAGCAGTTCATCACCGGCAGTATGGCCACAGGTATCATTAACGACTTTGAACTGATCAAGATCGATATACAATAAAGCGTTATTTATATTTTCCTGTCTGGCTAAATCGACCAGTTGTTTAAGCTGAAGCTCAAACTCTCTGCGATTGACCAGCCCGGTCAATGAATCATGGGTTGCCTGCCACGACATCTGACGCGCCATTTCACGTGTGTCACTAACGTCTCGAAATACAACGATCGCGCCCAGCAACTGGTTTTCATTATTTTTGATGGGAGAAACAGACTGCTCGATATCAGAGACTTCTCCCTGGCGATTTCTAATCTGTAAACTGCTCACAGCTAAACTGGTGTGGCCCTTTTTAAGGCATTGCTCAACCACATCATTCAATGAAGGAGTATCACTGCTATCCGCCTGTACGCATACTTCACTCAAGTACTTACCTATAGAATCCTTAATCGGCCAGCCGGTTAACTTTTCGGCTACCGGATTCATATAATCGATACGACCCTGTGAATCAGTAGTAATCACCGCATCAGCGATTGACTGCAGTGTCACCTGGGCACGTTCTT
>JBFFVI010000298.1:0-2608 GCA_041570895.1 Gammaproteobacteria bacterium | reverse complement strand
TACTTTCTTCTATGCGTCATGCTATTGATCAGCTCTAGGACGAACAGGAAATTACTGGCTGTATTGAGATTAAATTTTTACATTTACTGACATAAATAACAGGTATCTATAAATGAGTTTAAGCTGGTTTGAAAAATTAATGCCCACGAGCATTCGAACCGATAGCAGCACGAAACGCGGTGTGCCGGAAGGTCTGTGGACGAAATGTACTTCCTGTAGTGCTGTTTTATATCGTGCAGAACTGGAACGTAATCTTGATGTTTGTCCCAAGTGTAATCATCATATGCGCGTTTTTGGTCGTCGACGTCTGGAAATATTTCTTGATGATTCACCGACAGAAGAAATCGGCGCTAACTTAACACCGTTCGATAAATACAAGTTTAAAGACAGTAAGAAATATAAAGATCGCTTGCTGCAAGCGCAGAAAAATACCGGTGAGAAAGATGCCCTGATCGCGCTAAAAGGTAAAGTTAAAGGTGTACCTGTAGTCGTGGCCGCATTCGATTTTCGTTTCATGGGTGGTTCCATGGGATCGGTTGTTGGTGAGCGTTTTCTCAAAGCAGCAACCATGGCGCTGGAAGAAAAAATTCCGTTTATCTGTTTTTCCGCATCCGGCGGTGCACGTATGCAGGAAGCATTATTTTCATTAATGCAGATGGCAAAAACCAGCGCGGTTTTGACTAAACTTGCTAAAAATAAAATTCCTTACATTTCTGTTTTAACTGATCCGACCATGGGAGGTGTCTCAGCCAGTTTTGCCATGTTGGGTGATGTTCATATCGCCGAACCTAAAGCATTGATCGGTTTTGCCGGACCTCGTGTAATCGAACAGACCGTTGGTGAAAAACTACCCGAAGGTTTTCAACGCAGTGAATTCTTGCTGGAACATGGTGCCATCGATATGGTAGTCGATCGTCGTGATCTGCGTGACCGTGTCGCCAGTCTGGTCCTGATGTTATCCAATAAACCTGCAACACAGACTGGTTAACTACACGGTTTAATAACTTCTTTGTATATTATTTCGTCATTGCCAGGGACGAAGCTATCTTCTGCTGACAAATCAGTCGCGTAAAGAGATTGCATCGTTCCTCACCATGACATAAGCACTTTGTTCATCTAAAACTATTTGTTCTTCGTCCAGTTATAACAATGCGATTTGATAACCTCAATGACTGGCTTGCCTGGCAGGAAAGTCTAAACCCCGCTGAGATTGAATTAGGTCTTGATCGTGTTGCCGGTGTATTAATGCAGGCAAAGTTATCAACGATATTTGACTGTCCGTTAATTACTGTCGCCGGGACTAATGGTAAAGGTTCCGTCGTTGCTATGCTCGAAGCCATGGCGATGGCTGCCGGCTTAAATGTCTGCAGTTATACCTCGCCACATATCTTTAAATACAATGAACGGATCAGGATAAACGGCCAGGCTGTCGCTGATGATGTTCTCTGTGAAGCCTTCGAACATATAGATCAGGCACGAGGTGATAGTCCGTTAACTTATTTTGAGTTTGGCACCCTTGCAGCGATCGATGTATTTTTTAAACAACGACCTGACCTGGTGATACTGGAGGTCGGGCTCGGTGGTCGACTGGACGCAGTCAACATAATGCAGGCCGATGTCAGCATTTTAACCTCGGTTGCCATCGATCATGTCGACTGGTTAGGTGATAACAGGGAATCGATAGGTTTTGAAAAGGCAGGCATTTTTCGTGCCGGTAAAACAGTCATCTGTGGCGAGCCTGAACCACCTGAGAGCGTGATCAGACAGGCAGAAAAATTATCCTGTGAGTTTATTCAGATCGGACATCAGTATGATGTTATCAACAAAAAGCAGGTAAACGATAGCCGTTGGGCACTACAGAGTTGTTACACAAACATTAGTGATCTGAGCGAGCCAGGGTTGTTGGGGGAGTTTCAAAAATCAAATGCAGCAACGGCTATCGTAGCTCTGCAAGCACTGCAGTCTAAAGGTTTATTACCTATATACTCGGATCTGACAAATCATGATCAATTTGTACAGGCTATTGCTACGGGTTTGGCCAAGGTTCGTTTGCCCGGTCGTTTTCAACAGGTGAATTCGAGACCAGTGGTTTATGTTGATGTAGCGCATAACCCGCATGCTGCGCAGGCACTAGCCAGCCAGATAAAGTCATGTCATCATAACGAGCAGGGAAAGACCTGGGCTATCGTCGCGATGTTGTCAGATAAAGATGTGCAAGGCGTATTGAAAAGTGTCAACGCAGAGATAGATTATTGGTGTTTTGCCGGGCTGGAAGAGGTTACTCGTGGTCTCTTAGTCGAACAACTGGTGGCGCGTATACCAGAAAATATTCTACCGCTGAAGTTTGAGTCAAGACATGATTTGCAGGATAAATTGTGGGAAAATCAGTGTACAATGCTGACTGATACAGTGCTGTTGGCGAAGACGGTGGAAAAATCCTGCCAACAGGTGCTGTCAAAAATTAATAAAAATGACCGTATTATAATTTTTGGCTCTTTCTACACGGTTGCCGAAGCAATGAAATATTTCTCTGATCTGAATGATGACTCTGTGGAGTTTATAAATTAATGGAAGCCCCTTTACAGCAACGTATCGTTGGAGCCATCGT
>JBFFVI010000297.1:0-2636 GCA_041570895.1 Gammaproteobacteria bacterium | reverse complement strand
TATCAAAGCATTACGCAAATAATAATTTGAACCAGGCCGGTTTTAAGGCTTGAAGCTAGCTACTTGAAACAGCAAGCGAATAAAATGAACTACATGTTTTATTTCGACGGTTTCTGAAACAGACCGCGTTCAGTAATCAGACCGACCACTTTTTCCGGCACCATGTTTTTCCATGTGTCATCATTATCACGAATTTTTTTCAGCACGTCGGCAGATCTGATCAGTAGGTGTTTTGGCTCGATCGAGTCAAGATCGCGCAGGTAGCCATTTTCGATCAGGTGGCGATAGAGATGGCGCAGGTGCTTTTCAACTTTAAAGTTTTGCACCGTGATCAGCTCACCACTGTCATCATCAATTTTGGGGCAGACATACAGACGCATGTCATCTCTGAACAGACGGCCGAAGGCTTCGAGGATGCCTCCATCAAGTTTGTCGTAATACTTTTCATCGAATATATTCAACAGGTTCGGTATACCCAGTGCGATGGCAACAGGCATGTTTGTCTGCCTGAACAGGTACTGCGCCAGTTTATAAAACTCACCGAAGTTTGAGATCATCACATTTTTCCCCAGTGCGCAGAGTATATCGACACGTTGTAAAAAATCGACAATATCGACATCCTGGTCAACATCGTCATTATCAACGTCACGCAGGTTCTGCAAGGTCATCTCACTTAGCATAATCACGGCGTCGGGATCGACATCAGGCTCTTTGATGAACGCCTCGTAAGCACTGTCCAACAGATTCATCGTCAACAGCGTCGGCGGCCTGAAAAGGCTGCGTTCGACCAGCACCGACTTTTTGTACAGGGTATCGGAAGGCTGCACCAGCTTACCATTGGCGTTAAATATTGCGGCATGGGTCAACCCGTATTTAACCAGGTATAGTGCCATCAGACGGTTATCGACCGACTCAAAAGCCAGGCCCTCAAAATCGATCATATCGATCTCTAGCGAGTCTGAACTCAAACCATCCATCAAGGAGGTTAATAAAGTAAGCGGATCGTCATGATAGTAGTGCGCACCATAGATCAGGTTAACGCCGAGTATGCCCAGCGTTTTCTGGTCCTCAGTATTTGATTGTCCCTTGAGCACGACGTGCAGATCTATCTGTGATACCGGCTCCTGAGGATGCGCCTGAAAGCGTATGCCTAACCAGCCATGTCCAGCCGTTTGCTGCGTATAACTATAGGTCGAGACAGTATTGGCAAAGGCGTAGAAGGTACTCTGCGGTCCACGTATTGCGTCGAGCCGTTCCAGCACCAGGGCATACTCTTTATCCAGCATAGCCTGCAGACGCTCACGACTGACATATCGCTTGCAGGTGCCATAGATTGAATCACTGAATTTCATGTCATAAGCTGACATGGTCTTAGCGATGGTCGCGGCGGCACCACCGACTTTAAAGAACCAGCGGGAGGTCTCTTGTCCAGCTCCAATTTCTGCAATCGTTCCATAAGGAGACTTATCCATATTGAAAGTCAGTGCCTTTTGGTAAGTATCTGTTACAGAGGGAGTTGACTGCATATTGCGCGCCTAATCAGGATAAATATCTAAAATACAAAATCTAGTAATAGCTCATAACCGCCTATTATTAGCTACAATAACAGAGATTACTATATAGAAATACATTGTTAACATAACAATCATCACAGCTGGCTAATGAGATGAATAACAGGAGACGCTAACCAGGAATAAATTGACTATTATCCACTACCAGGGATCATAAACTAAATATTAACCCATAAGTTTTACTTTAATTAAAGATGCTACACAGGTTTTATAAAATATTATTTTGTACGTTACGTTTTACTGTATGTAATTTTGAATATGAATCATAATTTTACAGGCTACTTACCGACCGAAACGGAAATCACAGATATCGCCGCTAAATTTAATTTTACCGATAGATTTGAATTGCGTTACGGCATTAATAATGCTTATTGGCAACTAAAAATTTTTAGTTACGCTAAGCAGTCTCTACGTGACCCAACTGAATTAATAAAAGATTTAAATAGATGCAGCAAAGATATGCAGGAAATTATAGCCAGGCTAAGTGCGCCCGAATTAACATGCCTGGAAGATAATTATGAAAACAATATATCTGACTTTATAGATGACATAAAAAACAACATCGTTATGCTTGAACGCCTTACACAAAATACCCTGATCAATTTACCCTCTGCTGTAATCATCGCTAAAAAAATACCTGTCTGGTGGTTCGTCTGGGAATTAGCAGACCTATGGAAAGCCGAGATCAAAAAAAAGCCGCAATGCCATTACTCTATTATTAATGGCTACACGGGCAAGTTCTACCGTTTTGTCCTGGCATGCGCGAATTTAAATAATGATAGAGTTTATGTTACTGGTGCAACGGTCAAAAAAGTACTGAGAAAGTGGCACGAAGCCAATCCTATGTATGCAAGAAAGACCGATATTGACTAGCAAGCAATCATTTTCATCATAGACTCAGGGGCAGCTTCCGACCCATAACGGCCGGTCGCGAAGTAGCGTTTATTAGTCCGTCTACACCACATAGACGACATTAGGAACGTGGGTCAGTTCTAATGATTATTCGTAGAGAGCAGACATTGGCAAGATAGTCCTGACAGAGCATTTTCGGCCAAAGCGGGCGTT
>JBFFVI010000296.1:0-2639 GCA_041570895.1 Gammaproteobacteria bacterium | reverse complement strand
CGCTACCATGCTCGACGACAGTCGAATGGCAGGTGCATACAACCTGGTCGCACCGCAACCGGTAACAAACTATAGCTTCACTAAAAGCCTGGGCACAGCCCTGCACCGACCAACGATATTTCCACTACCCGCATTGGTGGCACGTCTGATGTTTGGTGAGATGGCTGACGCCCTGTTATTATCAGGCTGCAGAGTGGCTGCGACGAGATTGAAAACACAGGGCTACACTTTCGCCGATACAGATCTTACACAAACCCTGATCCGCCTATTGGACAAAAAATAATTAAACCGCCGAAGCATGCTTAAGATAATTAAAATAAAAATATTTCTATTGTTAACTCTGGCTATTTTCTTAGCTGCATGCACAGGAAAACCCGAAGGTGTGATCGCTGTAAAAGAATTTGAACTCGATAGATACCTGGGTAAATGGTACGAGATCGCCAGGCTGGATCATTCATTTGAACGCGGGCTAAACAATATCAGTGCAGAATATTCTTTACGCGATGATGGCGGCGTAAAAGTCATCAACAGCGGCTTTTCCAAACAGGATAATAAATGGCAACAGGCAGAAGGCAAAGCTTACTTCGTCGACAAGAGTGATAGTGGCCACCTGAAAGTTTCATTCTTCGGACCGTTTTATGGCTCCTATGTCATCTTTGAACTGGACAAGGAGAACTACCAGTACGCTTTTGTTTCCGGCCCCAATACTTCATACCTCTGGCTGTTAGCCAGAACACCGCAGCTCGATAAGAAAATCACACAGCAGTTTGTAAAACGTTCACAGGAACTCGGCTTTGATACCAGCAAGTTAATCTATGTCGAACACGACAGACCCGGTTCAGCAGAAGCTGAATAATTTCATCATTTACACATATACATAGAAGTAGCGTCGATGCTTCAGATCGATACTCTTCATGAAAAAAGATCAGCACAGGATTAATCGGTATAGAATTGATAAAAAGGCTTTTCGTAAAGATTAACACAGCCGGCCCTTTCAACCAGGAAAGCAACCGGCCATGGATGGTTACCCGCTAATGTCGGGAAACATACCGCTGATTATGCCGCTGTGTATAACGGTCAACGATGTGTTTTATTCGCATCTGGCAGCTTCGCCATCGCCTTTCGCGGCTGAAACAGCGGCCTTTCTGATGACATTGCCCTTGCCAATAATACAACTGCTATTACCATAATTCCGAGTTTTAGTAATAACATGGAACCGGTAAATGTCAGAATTGTGAGTGTACTTATTGTCATGTGCTTTTCCTCCTTACGGAAAAAATTATATACAGTGCCTTCTCAGGCAGCTGCTGCAAGTCCGCATCGACGATTACCTGGCACTGCAATATCCATCATTTCTGGATCCTCAAGTACCAGGGCGTTCATCATATCGATGTAAGCCTGCCTGTCTGTCACCTGCAAACGGGGGCTATGACGCTTTTCTTCACCGATGGTACTTACCGTCATGCCGTTATAATCATGTGCCGGATAAACCAGGGTCTCTTCAGGCAGTTTCAATAACTTACCAAACAGGCTATCGTACTGAGCCGCCGGGTCGCCATTTTGAAAATCTGTCCGGCCAGTACCACGGATAAGCAGTGTATCGCCAGTGAACACGCGATCAGCCATCCTGAAACTGTACGAATCGCTGGTGTGGCCCGGGGTATAGAGAACATCCAGCTGAAGATTATCTGCGCACAGCTTTTCACCCTCGTTGAACCATACCGAAACACACTCCGTTTTGGTCATTGCTCCCATCGCACTTGCGCAATCGGTTCGCTGGCGCAATACTCCAAGCGCTGTAACATGATCAGCATGGATGTGACTGTCCACAGCCAGAACCAGTTTGAGATCAAGCTCATCGATCAAACGGACATATTGCTCTGCATTCTCCAGCACCGGATCAATAATCAGTGCCTCACCACCGCTGCGCTCGGCCAGCAGGTAAGTAAAAGTTGAAGATTTACGATCGAATAATTGTCGAAATATCATGATAATTTCTCCTCTGCTTCACGTTAAATAATTAAACCGTTGCCTGTTTAGAACAGTTACGATTTTGATTCCACGGCAGCATTCCAATCAGACGTGTCATGCCGCACCAGTTTGTTATACCGGCGACTATCAGTCCCGCGCCGATAATCGGGATTGCGACGAAAAACAGTTCATGCACGGTGAAACCGAATATAACTTTCAGTACCAGCAACATGCCGACCGCTATCTGTACCTGACGCTCCACTGAAATAGCAAAACCGCAGCGGTTTATCGGTAAGCCGGCTTTCTGCCAGCTCTCGATACCACCTTCGAGCAGGACCACGTTATGGTAACCGGCATCAATCAGGCGCTCGGCTGCCTGCTGGGCGCGCTGGCCGGCATGACAGGTCAGGTATAAAGGCGACTCTTGCCCATCGTCGCTATTTAACTTATCGGCTACCAGGACCTCTGCGCTTAGCTCATCAAGCGGAACTAATTTTGCACCCGCCACATGCCCGGCGCGATATTCCGCCACGGTACGTACGTCGATGAGGTCGATTTTTTCACCCTCATTGCGAATCGCATGCAGCCGTTGCGGCGAAATTGTGTTTATTTTTTTATGCATAACCGTCTCCTCTAAGAGATCACTTCTATTATTCCTTGCAAATAAT
>JBFFVI010000295.1:0-2639 GCA_041570895.1 Gammaproteobacteria bacterium | reverse complement strand
TTGATAAATCTTATCGATTTTGATTTTTCGTACTTGTCTATCCACTGCCCAGCTGTGGCTGAAAATAAAAAGAAAGGTAAAATAAACAGTGCTGCAGCTATATTTATTAATATATCTGCACTCGTTTCTATATATTCGCCACCCTGAAAGGCTATCAATATGATCAGGCTATTTTTGAAGACATTATCATTGAACGCGCCAAAAAACTGCGTGATAAAAAATGGTAAAAAACGCTTTTGAGTTAAAAGTTCAAACTGGCCCGCGCTCTTTTTATTGTCCATAACCTATATCCATTACAATGATATTTATAATCGGTTCAACCAATCGCCGATAACCTGTGTTAACTCATCACCTTTATCAATATAGTAGTGATCAGCTGCTTTGATTATCACCTGATCCGATTTTTTGTTTCCGGCCATGTGAATCAGGTGAAGCCGCTCCGCGGCCATCCTTTTAACCGCCGGGTAATCATTTTCGGCATAGACATCGAGTATCGGTACGTTAATCTTCTCTAATGGTAACGGCTGCTTCATCGGTTGCATATAGTCTGTTGCACCCATACCTAGTCCAATGAATGCATCAATGCTTTCCGTCGAATCTGCTTCAATCCATGACATCGCCATATGTGCGCCGCAGCTATGCCCGATTAACACTATCTTATTATTCTGCTTATACTCTTGCCTCCTCATCTGCAGGCGCGCATAAACAATTGCTGCATCAATCCTGCTTACCGCCTCAGGAAACAGGGGAAGATAATCATAATATTTTGCCTGTTTGTCTAATACCGGCATCTGCACCGAGAGCGTACTCCATCCTGATTCGACCAGACCGACACGTAATGGATTAACTGTGTCTTGCCAGTCAGGGTGAAAGCCTCGGCCATGGAGAATAATAGCCACTCCTTTAGGCTCATCTGCTTCTGTATATAGACTTAAAAACTCATGATCATCAACTGTTAGATAAACAGCGTCGCCATCAACTATCGCATCAACAATTTCTTCTGCCATACGTTTCTCACGCATCAGATCAGCGGCAGATGCAGTCGCTATAAACAAGATATAAGCAGTGAGGATAGAGATAATGCAGTTTATATATTTCATCGCCCAGGCGTTATTGAGTCAGGTTAAACATTAGCTGTCAATTTAACATTAATCTTTGGATTTTCTAGTATTTTCTGGTGTTAGGTCTATGATTGTATTGTCTTTAGATTTATCCTGGTACGTTAGTATGTCTGAAAATAATCGTCAATTTCCTCGCAAAGAAATACAGATAGAAGTACAACTTAACTTCCTTGAACAACCTTCACGCACTGTTATCACCCGCGACTTGAGCGAAGGCGGTCTATTTATGCGCATGAATGACAGTGGTAACTACCCTATGGGTGAAATGGTGACTTTGCGTTTTAAAGATCCATTAGCTGATTTCGAAGACACTGAAAAAGATGCCATCATTGTTCGACACACCGATGACGGCATGGCCGTTGCTTATATCGAAATAGATGAACATTAGGTAAAAATGACAAACAACCGACTTATAATTTAACCCAGGTCACAAATCACACAGTTTAACTCGCTACCGATCATTTCTGATCTGCCGCCTTCACCGATAAACCACAGTCTTTCTTACCAGGGTGGATCATGACGTACATGCTGTGCATGACCACAGGCAAGATCAGCGACCCAATGTTCAAATTCATCCGGATGAATGGTGATTATTACTTGCGCCATTTTTTATAATATTAATCTTCAACAGGACCGAGCAAATGCCCGATCCACTCGGTCTCAGGCTTACTGTCTAATGCCAGTTTGACAGTAATCGTTAATGGTACAGAGAGCAGCATACCGACTGGACCTAACACCCAGCCCCAGAAAACTAAAGATACAAACACCACCAGCGTTGACAGCCCCAGACCCTTACCCATGTATTTTGGCTCGACGACGCTACCGATAATGACATTCACTGCGATATATACAGCAGCCGCGACAACCGCTGATGAAAAACCCAGTTGCACCATCGTCAATAATACCGCCGGTACCGCCGCGATGATCGAACCGATATTTGGCACGAAATTAAGCATGAAGGCCAGCACACCCCATAACACAGCATAATCAACACCTATCAGCCACATCGCCATTGCGATGATGATACCGGTAAGCATGCTGATGATGGTTTTCATACTCATGTAATGACGTAACTTATCGACGAATATCTGTGCGAACATTTTTTCATCATGCTGCGTATCATCAAGACCTTCGGCTGATATAAATTTTTGCGTCAGTCCCGCGGCTTCTATCAGCAGGAAAACAACCGTCAGGATAATTAAAAAAGAGTTCGCTAAAACATTACCAAAACCTTTCAGTATCGAAGATAGCAGGCCTACCGTAGCAGCCGGATTAACGACCTCTTTAATACTGTCTGCCACAGAGATTCCGTGCTCACTTAACCATAGCAAGGTACCGCCCCAGCCTGCTGTGATTTTTTCCTGATACAATGGTATCGACTGACTGAAGTCAGATATCGAACTGCCTACTAGCACAGTTAACATAAAGCCGATAATCACCACCAGCAGTATCACCAATGTTATCGCCAGACCTTTGGGCAGACCCTTCTGTTGCAGGTTACTCATCAATGGAAAACTG
>JBFFVI010000294.1:0-2670 GCA_041570895.1 Gammaproteobacteria bacterium | reverse complement strand
TGTTGATGTTTTGCACATAGAAGCGACGTCATAACTTGCTTCCAGTGTTGATACCGCGATGTATTTGGCAACTGAACCAAAACCCGGGCAGTTGTCAGTGATAGGCAGATCGTTATCAACTGTTTTTGGAACATGCACTGCCGTGATAGGGTAACCCATCTTTTTGCCGATCTGAGATATTTTCAGACAGGTATCAGCAGAGTCACCACCGCCGTTGTAGAAGAAGTAACCGATGTTGTGTGCTTTGAATACTTCGATCAGACGTTCGTATTCTGCTTTGTTATCTTCAAGACTTTTCAGTTTGAAGCGGCATGAACCAAAAGCTCCCGATGGGGTACTACGTAATCCAGCAATGGTCGCTTTAGTCTCTTTGCTGGTGTCGAGGAGTTCTTCGGTTAAAGCGCCGATGATGCCGCTGCTGCCAGCATAAACTTTTCCGATTTTATCTTTGTGTTTGCGTGCAGTTTCAATTACACCACATGCAGATGCATTGATTACTGCGGTTACACCACCAGATTGTGCATAAAATGCGTTCATTTTGCTCATAATGTTCCTCGAGTTGTATAAATTGTTAGAGTTTTCTTTACCACAGAGGCACTGAGTGCAGAGTTTGATTATTATCGAATCGCGTAAAACAAACTAAGAAAAATTTTTCTGTACTCTTTGGCCTCTTTATTGAATGTTTATTTAATCTTTTTCTGCTTCCTGGCGTAGATCTGTTTCTTTGTCAGCATGGACCTGTAACAAGGTGGTTATGCAATCGGCAATATCGTCAAATTCTGCTTTGCCGGTACCGTATTGTTGATAACCCCGGTAATAAAACTGGCTGCGATAAGTACGATCACCAACTTTGATGATGATGAAACTGGTCTCTCCAACCTGCCAGAAAATTGCCGGACAGATGGTTAACTCTCGATCATGCGGAAACATTTTAATTTCGACATCAGCGAGTTGTATATCTAAATCCTTATTTGGCCAGCGTTCCTTTAATGTTGTACTAACGGCCCACTGTTCAGCATCTGAAAAATCGTTTATTGTTGACATTAGACCGGCGTACCGTTTTTTCTTGGTTGGCGAGGATACCTTAAATTGCCCTGAATTTCAGCAATATATCTCGAAATAGTGGTTTAAATTCTTTGTTTTAATGCAGTGCATTCATATTTTCGACACCATTTTTCAGCTCGCTGGCTGTGGCATCACGAACTTCTTTTACTGTGATGTTATAGGTGATGGATTTACCGGCAAACGGATGATTACCGTCTACCGTTAACTTGCCATCTTCTATATGAGTGACACGGAAGATTTTGCTTTCTCCCTGATCATTCTGAAACTCAACTTCTGCGCCGATTGAGTGAAATTGCGGTGGTACGTTGTTGATGTCATCAGAAAAGGTCAGTTCAGGCTGATGTGCGCCAAAACCTTCTTCCGGGCTTAATGTGACGTGCACCAGATCGCCTTCTTTATGACCTTCTAGCGCCTTTTCAATCTTTTCGATCACCTGGCTTCTTACGCCCTGAATGTACTGGATAGGCATATCTATGCGCTCCAGGATGTTGTCATCCTCATCGGTGATGGTGTAGACGAGTGAAACAAACTTGTTTTTACTGATTTTGTCTGACATGTGTTCGATATTATGGCTGAGAATAAAAGCGCGTATTTTACACGCTTCTACAGCCTTTTGCAGGTGCCTAAAGTGGGTGGTTATTCTGCCCGGTATGGTATTAAAAAAGCCTGTTTGAATGATACGACAGGGCAGAGATGCCAGTGAGTAGAGCAATGCCCGGGGCTTACGTGGAAGTGAGTAGCAGGAGGACTTAGCAGGCCAGACCGAGCAATCATCGCAGTGTCGCCTTTTTACGGCGGCAAAATAGCTTTTTGTTGATTATCATATAGCCTAAAAACGTGCTCAGCCTGTGGCAGGCAGGTATAATAGGCGGATAATTTTAACAGGTGGTTTTATGGAATCTAGTGGTGGTTGCGCGGCGAGTGAGCCGTTTGCTCTTCGAGTCCTGGGCGATAGTATGTTGCCTGAATTTGCCGAAGGTGCGGTTATTATAATTGACCCTGCCGGTGCAATACGTGACGGCTGTTACGTCATGGCTGAATATGAGAATGAGTATATATTTCGTCAGTTACGAATCGTCGATGACAAGTATTATCTGCAGCCACTAAATGATTTATACGATACGGTTGAAATCAGCGGTCAGGAAGTTATACAGGGTGTGATTACGCAGAAGGCAGGACGGCGACGTAAAGAACATAAACATTACGGGAAAGATTGATCTTTTCATACTGCCTTCTTTTCTTTCATTTAATAACATTTACTGGGTGCTATTAGTTAGGTATTGCGGGTTTCGCCCCGCTGGCGAGTTACCATCTTTTTGGCTTTTTTAGATTCTTTTGCCTACATGACTGACTATTTTGAATTTATCTATTGAGTTTCGCCCTTTACGGCGAGTCACTTTTTTTCTGCAGCTAAAAAAAGTAACCAAAAAAAGCCGTCACTACGCCTGACGCCCCTGTAAAAAACACAGGGGTTCCCAACGAGGCATAACAGCCAGCATGCTGCGCCAGAACTCGCCCACGTAGAGAGACACGTGGACTCAGACATGCTGGCACAGAAAGCTCATGCTACCAGTTATGCATCGATGGCTTGGCTGATGTGAGGGA
>JBFFVI010000293.1:0-2721 GCA_041570895.1 Gammaproteobacteria bacterium | reverse complement strand
GGCGATCAAATTTAACGCATCGGCATCAATGACCATGGGTTTATTCAATTGCGCGCAATGCTGTAGTATTTTTAGCGACCAGTCGTCCTGCCCCAGGCCCATACCGATAGCCACATGGGTAATATCTTTAATAAAATCTTGTCTAAATAGATCAGTGATAGCTGTACGATTTTCAGAGTCGTACTCACATGTTTTGACCATTGCTTCTGGCACTGCTGAGATGATCGCCTGCAGATTTTGTGGCACAGTGATTATGCTGACCAACCCTGCGCCTGTACGCAATGCCGCTCTTGCTGCAAGAATCACCGCACCCGGCATACCTGCATTGCCGCCGACAATTAACACATGGCCGAATCGGCCTTTGTGTGAAGATGCAGCTCGTTTTGGCAGCAAAGAATAATCGATAGCGTTGAGCAACTGAGTCTCGCAGTCAACCGATGAATACACTTCTGCCGGCAGGCCAAGGTTATTAAAGATGATATCTCCACAGACATCTTTAGCCTGTGCGGTGAACATGCCCTGCTTTAATCCGATAAAACTCACCGTAACATCGGCCTTTATCGCCACACCGGCGATCGCACCGGTATCAGCAAGCAGACCGGATGGGATATCGATGGAAATCACTGGTTTGTCTGAATCATTTACCGCGGCTATGCAATCTTTCCATTCACCGGAAACCTCTCGTGTGAGTCCGGTACCGAGCAAGGCGTCGATTACGATGTCGACCTGCCCTACTGTAGAAATATCAGCGTTATTATTTATCGCCACTTCTGACCAATCATTATAAGCAAGCAAGGCTTCATTTTTTAAGCTCAGCGGATCAATCAGGCTGACAACATAAACCTCGAGACCTGCCTGTTGCGCAAGCTTTGCAACGACGTAACCGTCACCCGCATTGTTACCCGCACCGCACAGCAGCAGAATTTTTTTAGCTAGCGGATATCTTGAGGCAAGAACACTGAAGACAGCCTCACCCGCACGTTTCATCAACTCATAGGCAGGGATATCAAATTGATTGATGGCTATCTGTTCAAGCTGAACAACAGAGTCTATGCTATATAGGTTATCGGGTAGAGTTTGCATAGGAGAAAAACACTTGAGTTAATGACTTTCATCTTGAGCGATAGCGAAAGATCTTAATGCTTATCTGTACCACAAGGATTATAGGATCCTTCACTACCGTTCAGGATGACAATATGATGCTGTATTTTGATCTGCATGCATCTGTTTATAAATCTATCTTTTTAAGAAAGCTTTTCTAAACCACCCATGTAGGGTTTTAGTACTTCGGGAATTAAAATACTGCCGTCCGCCTGTTGATAGTTTTCAAGTACTGCTACCAGTGTACGGCCAATAGCCAGACCGGAACCGTTAACCGTATTTAACAGTTCGGGTTTACCCGTTTCAGGGTTACGCCAACGAGCCTGCATCCGTCTTGCCTGGAAATCACCGAAACAGCTGCATGATGAAATTTCACGATACGCCTGCTGACCGGGCAACCATACCTCGAGATCATACGTTTTAGCTGCTGAGAAACCGACGTCACCGCTGCAGAGGATAACAGTTCGATAAGGTAATTCAAGTTTCTGTAAGATGCTTTCCGCATGCAAGGTCAGCTCTTCAAGAGCATCCCAGGCTTTGTCCGCAGTTACCATCTGCACCATCTCAACTTTATCGAACTGGTGCTGACGGATCATACCGCGGGTGTCTTTACCGTAGGAACCGGCTTCAGAACGAAAACATGGGGTATGACTGGTTAATTTTAATGGTAATTGCGCGGCATCGATTATTTCGTCACGCACGATATTTGTCACCGGTACCTCAGCCGTCGGAATGAGGTATTGCCCTGCTTCTTTATCGACACAAAACAGGTCTTCTTCAAATTTGGGCAATTGCCCGGTACCGCGAAGACTGTCACTATTGACGATATAAGGCACATACACTTCGGTGTAACCATGTTCGTTGGTGTGCACATCCAGCATGAACTGAATCAGGGCACGATGTAGTTTTGCCATCTGTCCATGCATCACCACATAACGTGAGCCGGTTAATTTACTGGCGGTTTCAAAATCCAGCCAGCCATTAACTGCCCCCAGATCAACATGGTCTTTAACTTCAAAATCAAACGTTTTTGGTTTTCCCCATAGCCTGACTTCAACATTATCGTTCTCGTCTTTGCCGACAGGCACAGAGTCATGCAACAGATTCGGGATGCCCATCAAGATCACATCCATCTGTTGTTGCACATCGGAGAGTTCGGCTTTCGCAATATCGAGTTTTTCACCTAAACCGGCAACTTCTTCGAGTAGCGGTTTGATATCTTCACCGGCAGCTTTTGCTTTACCGATTGATTTTGATTTTGTATTACGCTCGTTCTGTAAATTTTCGGTTTCTACCTGGCACTGCTTGCGCTGGTTTTCTAAATTTTCCAGGACAGTAACATCGAGCTCAAAATTTCTTTTTTTAAGCTGTTCGGCAACCGAGTTTAAATCTGAGCGAATAAGTTTAGGATCTAACATATTTTTTAATAATATTTGTTATACAAGTTGTTTGGCAAGGTAGGCGCCAACCCATACAGCGATGATACATAAAACAATGCTTAATAGAATATTTGTCATCGCTTTAAATACATCTCCCTGTTCGAACAGTACTAAAGTTTCAATCGAAAATGTTGAGAAGGTAGTAAATGAGCCTAACACACCGACCAGGATGGCAAGATGC
>JBFFVI010000292.1:0-2732 GCA_041570895.1 Gammaproteobacteria bacterium | reverse complement strand
TGACAGTAATACGGTCGGTGATGATTACGTCGAACTGGTGAAACACCACGGCAAGTACCTGTCGTTCAATGCCGCTGCCAGCGTCCGGCTCGAAGGACATGCGGATGAGCGCGGTACACGTGAGTATAATGTTGCACTGGCTGAGAAACGTGCACAGGCAGTCAAGCAGCTGATGTTATACGAAGGTGCAGGCAATGATCAGATTTCTATTGTAAGCTACGGCGAGGAAAAACCCGTTGCTTTTGGACATGATGATGAGTCGATGAGCCTGAACCGTCGTGTAGAAGTTGTTTACCAATAAGTGATCTAGAGCAAACATCAATAGTGAACATGATAAAAATGAAATACCAGATAAATAAATACAGTCTTGTCGTCTGTGGTTTGCTTGCCAGCGGTAATCTGCTGGCTGCAGATGACAGTCTTGAAAACCTTAATGACAAGCAGCGTATTCAACGGCTTGAACGGATGCTGGACTCCGATGTGTTGCGCGAGCAGAGAGAAACCATGATGTCTCTACGGGAAGAAACGGCGGCATTACGTGAGCAGATCGAGCAGCAGGAGTATGAGCTTGAAAGCATGAAGCAGCGACAACGTAATTTATATCTCGATATGGACCGACGTATAAATAGCGTTGAAGCAGGCGGTCGCAGTGCTGCGAAAATGGCTGTGCCCGTGCCACCACCGAATACATCCGCTGGCAAGGTCGCTGTCCCTGTCGTAGTCGCAGGTGATAATGACGGTCAGGAAGCTTATTCAAAAGCTTTTGCATTATTAAAAGAAGGCCAGTACGAACAGTCAATCGCTTTATTTGAAGCGTTTAAAACCAACTACCCAAACAGTAAATATGCTGATAATGCGCAATACTGGCTCGGTGAGGCTAACTATGTTTCACGTGACTATAAAAAAGCATTAACAGAGTTTCAACAGTTAATCGCTCAATATCCTGAGAGCTCGAAAATCTCAGGTGCGCGCTTAAAGATCGGTTATGTTTATTTTGAGCTAAAAAACTGGGCGGCAGCCAGTGAAGCTCTGCAGCAGGTGATTAGTCTGTATCCTGATACTACGGTTGCTAAAAAAGCCAACGAACGTCTGCAGCGTATGAAGCGAGAAGGGCATCTGTAGCTATCTCGTTGTCTAATGTCTGATCAAGCACGCCTGAAAATCACAGAAATATTTTATTCGTTACAGGGTGAAGCGCGCAATGTTGGGTTACCAACCATCTTTGTGCGTTTGACTGGTTGCCCGTTGCGCTGTGATTATTGTGATACGGCGTATGCTTTTACCGGCGGTGAATGGATGGATATCGATGCTATCATCGATGAAATCAAGCAATATAAAACGTTGCATATCACGGTTACCGGAGGCGAGCCCCTGGCGCAGAAGCAATGCATCGGTTTGCTTGAGCGATTGTGCGACCTGGGTTATGAGGTCTCGTTAGAGACCAGTGGGGCGATGCTGGTCGATCAGGTCGATGCCCGCGTGACTAAAATCCTTGATGTTAAAACACCCGCGTCGAAAGAGGACAGTAAAAACAGGACGGAAAACTTTGCATTGTTACAGGCAGATGATCAGATTAAATTTGTCATCTGTGATGAAAATGATTACGCCTGGAGCAAGCAGTTCATCCAGCAGCATCAGCTTGAGGACAAATGTGAGATCCTGTTCTCACCGAGCCATGAACAGTTAGATGCAGCAACATTGGCGGCCTGGATATTACGAGACCAGCTTAAGGTTAGATTCCAGCTGCAGCTGCATAAGTATCTGTGGGGAGATAAACCCGGTGTTTAATCTTTACCGGATGTCCTATCGCGATAATAACCATGGCTGGTGATAAAAAACCAGCTAAAGCCATCGTGCTGTTGTCGGGCGGTCTGGATTCTGCCACGGTGCTGGCGATCGCCAGTCAGACATTTGATTGTCATGCCCTGAGTTTTAATTATGCGCAGCGCAGCCTGTCTGAGATCAATGCGGCAAAACAATTAGCAGAACGTTATGCTGCAAGTCACCAGATCATTCATATTGATGATGGTGTCATGGCAGGTTCTGCATTAACGGATAAAACCATTGCGGTGCCAGATGCCGCTTCCAGCCGGCTGGCGAAAGATATTCCGGTGACCTACGTACCGGCAAGAAATACACTGTTTTTATCCCACGCTCTGGCGATAGCTGAAGTGCTATCGTCGCAGGATATATTCATCGGCGTTAATGCGGTGGATTATTCCGGTTACCCTGACTGTCGTCCAGAGTATATAAGCGCTTTCGAAACCATGGCAAATCTGGCCACAAAAGCAGGGGTTGAGGGGCATCGGCTGACTATTCATACACCTCTGATCGATAAGAGCAAAGCCGAGATCATCCGTATCGGCGATAGCCTGGGGGTTGATTACAGACTGACGGTCTCCTGTTATCAGGCGAACGAGCAGGGTGAAGCCTGCGGAAATTGTGATTCCTGCCAATTGCGC
This sequence comes from Gammaproteobacteria bacterium, assembly GCA_041570895.1. Lineage (GTDB taxonomy): Bacteria > Pseudomonadota > Gammaproteobacteria > SZUA-229 > SZUA-229. The sequence continues at coordinate 270 of JBFFVI010000292.1, read as the reverse complement.
CGAAAGGGTTTTGAAGATGTCGGTATTAGCGACCCGACACGATATTTTTAGGCTTAATATTGCCCGATAACATTGTTTTTCGCGGCAACTCCATGTATGATTCGCGCCTTCTTATTGTGTTGGTTTTGATGGCGGCAGGTTACCCGTAATCGATAGCATATAAAGCAAATATGGGCCGTTAGCTCAGTTGGTAGAGCACCGGACTTTTAATCCGATGGTCGAGCGTTCAAGTCGCTCACGGCCCACCATATAAATCAAAGACTTAGCTTT
>JBFFVI010000291.1:0-2744 GCA_041570895.1 Gammaproteobacteria bacterium | reverse complement strand
GTGAAGTCTACCACTCTGACGGGCTCTCGGCTAAGGCTTTTGGCTACTGCGATATATGACTTTATAGTAGTCCGTTGTTAGATATTTAGCGGTTCCTCTTATACTGCTAGCGCTGAAACTTACAGACCGATGCCGACACCAAAATGCACGCTGGTACGACTACGCTCACTGGCCGGCAACCACAGGTGCAACTGCTCGCCAGTGACAACTGGATAGGTATAGACACTGTCACCCACTTTGCCGCTCTGACTACCGCTGATCTTACCAAGCACGGTTAACTGCCTGCCCTGTGCAAAAGTCGTGGGTTCAAGATACCCCGGATGGTTGATGATAAAACGCCCCAGCGGTCTATTTTCCAGCTGTGGCCGGTAATTAGCATTAAGCGGATAAGCCAGTATTTCAATCTGTGTTATTTCTTTCAGGTTACGGGTGTCCAGAATGGTTCCCCCCCAGAGCATGGTCTTACCGCGACTTGATTCAGGCTCTGCGATGACGCTCTGCGGAGTCAGAGATCTATCCACCAGCGCGGTATCAAACTCGGGCGTGCTGGCACACCCCGTCAGCAAGACCAGAAACATCAGAACAGAAAACGTGTATCGCATATGCATATGTATTAACTTGGCTTATCAACGGCGGTGGTGATGCAGATAATAAGGATAGGGATACGAGTAATAAGGATACCAGGGATCGTACCACCAGTAGGGAGGGTAATCGATGTATACCGGCTCTTCTTTGACTGGCCAGATAAAATAATGCTCTACCTGGATAACCGGATACTCATAGGCGAATTCACCGACATCAAGTGTTTCCGTCCTGAGCAGACGACCGATTATAGTAATCTCACGGTCACTACTGTACACCAGTGGCTCAACAAACTCATCGATGATGGCGATAAATCGTCCGCTACTTTGCTCTGTGACCCGGGGCTCACCATTGTCATCCAGAGGAAAAGCAACGATTGTCAGCCGGCTGCTATCCTGTTTGTTTTCTGTCTGCAGAATAACGCCGCCCCAACGTACTGTCTGTGAAGTATAGGCCGACGCCGAGTCGCGCACCTGGGCGATAGTGGGAGCGCCCTCAAGCGGCTGCTTGATCTCCACTGGAATATGCGCGCTACATGATAATGTCGTCGAGATCAGCAGCATTACCCAGCCACGATAGATTATTGAATGTTTCGTTACCATAAACTATTAGAAACATATAATTTGCGGTAGTTCACTGTCAGAAACTGCAAGACAAAAATAGTTGCACTAAATCAATTAAACATCGCCATTTGCAGTCGCCTCTTCCAGCAAGATGAAGTTTTCCAGTTTTACGTGAGTGAGATTGACTCGGGTAAAAAAAGCATTGCAGGCTAACGCCGAGGCGAGCGTACGCAAGTCATTCGCCCAATGCGGCATGTAATGCGGTCCGACTAAGAAACCTGTTTCAAAATAAGGCGCCAGCTCGATAACATCACCCAGACTCAGACGGCCGGCAAATAAAGCGTTAGCCAGTTCCGGTCGGTTTTCATGGATAGTGACAGCGAGAAAAGCATGGACTTCCATCAACCCTTTAAGATAAACCGTGTCCTTGGTAAATACCGTTTTACCCCTGACATCACCACCACGAAAACAGCGAACGGTTGACTGGTAACTTTCTTCTTCACTTTGTCCGGCTTCCAGAAAGCTTTTAAATACCTCGATAAAATCAGCGCCATCCAGTGCCATCGCAATCGCCTTGATACGCAGTGCGATGCGGCGCAGGCGCACGATATCCAGTGACAGGGTCATCAGTTCGGCCATAACAGCAAGACCTTCCTGCGTGCGCGTCGTACGCGGAGAACCCAGTGAGAGTAATTTCAGTTGCGTCTGACGTTTGCCGTTGTGCATGGTTGCCGCATGGATATGTGCTTCATGTTCCAGCAGTTGATTCAGATCTAATTCAGAAAACAGCGCTCCGCCTCGCAGACGCACCCGATTTGAGCCGGCTATGGCTTTTGATGGCAGATCAGGATCAATAACTACCTCGACTTTGTCATCGACAAAAAACTCATCGATCTCTTTCTGTAGGCGCTCAGCAAACACTTCAACTGGGATATCAGCGATCGTTGGCGGCACCACAAAACCACCTAACAGTTCATCCGTTTTGCTGAGAAAAAATTCTGCCGCATCCAGTGCCGTCCAGTCCTGAGTGGGGTAAATGTCGTTGGGTTTACCGTAGAGTTCTATCGAATAACCAGTGAAATCTGGTGTCCCGATTGCAGCCAGCATGCGCGCAGCAGAGGTATAACTGCGTGCGGTTTTAAAGATCAGGTTATCCAGCGGATGGCCGCGGTCGCACTGAGACTGTATCCCTTCAAGCACCTCGATCTGCCTGCTGTAATCCTGCTGCTGAAGCTGCACTAGCGGCAGTTCAGGTTTACCCGCTCGCCAGGCGGCAAGAAATTTAGCCTCGGCTTCCCGCGGCCAGGACAAGGCGCTGAGAATTTTTATCGGCTGAACGGTCTCGACCAGCAAGGCATCGTGTTCGAAAGTTTTATCAAGACGTGAATTATTCATCATGGCAAGCCCGAATTTAAGCGAAATATTGCTGCATCATATACACCCTGCGGGTTTGAATGTCATCAAATTTCGTCACGCCATAGCAGTGCTGAAGCTTGTAGAACGTCAGGCTATTGTGTTTCTGTAGAATCGAAGGGGAAAGTGAACTAAGCCAGCTCAGCATCAAACAGTGGTGTCACTGTATCGCGATCAAACTTACCG
>JBFFVI010000290.1:0-2755 GCA_041570895.1 Gammaproteobacteria bacterium | reverse complement strand
GATGAGACTGCGGGTTATTCAGCCAAAGAGCTTTATGAAGAAGCGCAGTCAGCCATCGACTCGGCAGAATTTCAAACCGCAGTAAAACACCTCGAATCACTGGAAGCACGCTACCCATTTGACCCTTATGCCAAGCAGGCACAGCTGGATATTGCCTATGCCTATTATAAATTTGAAGAACTCGACCAGGCAACCAGTGCGGTGGAGCGATTTGCCCGTTTACACCCGCGTGACCCCCACATGGATTACGTCTATTACCTCAAAGGCCTGATCAATTTTAATCGCGGCCAGGGTCTACTCGATGCCTGGTTCCCGCGCGAGCCCTCCAGGCATGACCCGGCAGTGCTGGAACAGGCATTTAATGATTTTGCTATGCTCGTAAAACGCTACCCAAACAGCATCTATGCGGGTGATGCACATCAACGCATGGTCTACCTGCGTAACCAGCTCGCTGAAAAAGAGATCCTCATCGCCCGCTTCTATATAGAGCGCAAATCATGGCTTTCATCAGCCAAACGCGCCAAAGCGGTAATCGAGCGTTTTCCCAACACCATATGGACGAAAGAGGCGCTAGATATATTACTGTTGTCTTATCAAAATCTGGAGCTGGATGAGCTTGCCGCCGATACACAAAAGATCATTGACTATAATGATTTTTCTGACATTGCCACCACGATCAACCCGGGGAAATACGGCAAGGCACCGCCTTCATCTCTGTAAGCCAATAGATTGAACCGCAGAGGCGCGGAGACGCAGAGAAAATCTTTGTTACGTTAGCTGCGCCGCAGGCGCAGCTACAAGTAAATCCTCAGCGCCTCTGCGCCTCTGCGGTGAAAAAGTTTTTCATGTTTTTTTACTTTCGTCGATAACCCGAAGTAATCGGATAGCGCCGGTCACGGCCAAAGGCGCGCCGGGTGATGCGGATCCCCGGGGCAGATTGCCGACGTTTATGCTCATTACGCTGCACCATGGTGATCACCTGCAAGACTGTTTCGCGGTCAATCCCCTCGGCAACAATCTCATCGATGGGTTTATCCTGCTCGACCGATAATTCTATGATACGGTCCAGCACCTCGTAATCCGGCAATGAGTCCTGATCACACTGATCCTCTCTCAGTTCTGCGCTCGGCGGTCGTGTTAACACGCGTTCAGGGATCACCGCTGAGACACTGTTTCGGTAGCGGCATAACTTGTAGACCAGTGTCTTGCAGACATCTTTGATCGGCGCAAAACCGCCACACATATCACCGTATAATGTCGCGTATCCCACGGCCATCTCACTTTTATTACCCGTGGTTAACACCATGCGGCCTTTTTTATTCGAGATAGCCATCAACAACAGGCCTCGGCAGCGTGCCTGTATATTCTCTTCTGTGGTATCGGCCGGTGCACCGTCAAAGACTGGTGCCAGCGTGTTTATAAAACTATTAAAGACGTCTTCTATCGCCACTACATCATATTTTACCCCCAGGAATTTCGCTTCCGCCTCAGCATCCTGCAAGCTGATATCTGCGGTATAACGCGACGGCATCATCACCGCTTCAACATTTTCAGCGCCCAGCGCATCACAGGCAATCGCCAGTGTTAAAGCAGAATCCACGCCACCCGATAAACCGATGACCACACCGGTAAAACCATTTTGCCGGACAAAATCACGCACCCCGGTTACCAGTGCTTTATATATTACCGCTTCACTTGAGTCTTCAGAGACCACCATGTGCTGGGAACGGATATCCTCACCATCAAAAACGATCTCGACTTCATCTTGTTCGAACAATCTGGCGCGGGCGACCAGTTCAGCCTGTCGATTAACTGCCAGCGAGTCACCATCAAATACCAATTCATCCTGGCCACCGATCATATTCAGGTACATGATCGGTATATCAAACTGCCTGGCATGGTTCTGCAATATCTCAACTCGCTCAGCATGTTTATTGATATGAAAAGGTGAGGCATTGATTACCATGATTGCCTGTGCCCCATTGTCTTTTGACTGTTGTACGCAAGTTTTCTGCCAGACATCTTCACAGATCAGCAGTCCAATCTTGTGCCCTTTTACATCGATGACGCTACTTTCGTGGCCGGCAGAAAAATAACGCAGTTCATCAAATACAGAGTAATTAGGTAAAGACTGTTTAAAACAGAATGTCCTGATAACACCATGGTTGAGGTATAAAGCGGCATTGTATAACTCACCGGCATGTTCGTATGGCAGGCCAAACACCACACCGGTATCAGCGATAGACTCTGTTAAACTTTGCTGAATCCTCAGACACTCATTTTTAGCCTGTCTGAGAAAACCCTTACGATAAAGCAGATCTTCCGGCGGGTAACCCACCAGTGCGAGTTCAGGAAAAACCACCAGGTCAGCGCCCTGTTGACTGGCTTTGACAGATGCCGCAATGATCTTATCGGCATTATGTTTAATATCACCGACCTGAAAAGCATCCTGTACCATGACGATACGTATCGCCGCGGACTGATTTTTTTCAGCTAGTTTTAGCGTTTCGGCCGAACTCATAATACTTAACTCTTGAAATTTTGATTTATACTAACAACGACATCATAAGAGATACTTTAACATGCTACGCACACTAGTCATTATCGCTGCACTCATTATCAATGTATTCGCTCTGGCATTTATCATTAAAAGAATAAACAGCAAAAAATAATGCCCGCCCCCTAAACTTCTGATACTTTCTATAAGGGCTACACGATGAACAGCGAACAGCGTATTTACAGCTATACTTCAGGT
>JBFFVI010000289.1:0-2756 GCA_041570895.1 Gammaproteobacteria bacterium | reverse complement strand
TGTTGGCGAAATGGAACGTCGTTATGAACTGATGTCTGGCCTGGGCGTGAGAAACATAACCGGTTTTAATCGTAAAGTAAAAGAGGCTATCGAGGCGGGTGCGCCTCTGGAAGACCCTACTTTTAATCCCGATAATCATCCACCGGGAGCGCAGCCGCAGAAATTAGTGAAGCTGCCGTATATCGTGGTGGTGGTCGATGAGTTTGCCGATCTGTTTATGGTCGTGGGTAAAAAGATTGAGGAGCTGATCGCCCGTATTACGCAGAAAGCACGTGCTGCTGGTATTCACTTAATCCTGGCAACACAACGACCTTCGGTTGATGTAGTAACGGGTCTGATCAAATCCAATATACCGACACGGATTGCCTTCCAGGTATCGTCACGAGTGGATTCTCGAACCATCCTCGACCAGATGGGTGCTGAAAATTTGCTCGGTCATGGTGACATGCTGTATATGGAAGCGGGTAGTGGTCTGCCGATACGAATACATGGTGCCTTTGTCGATGATCATGAAGTACATAAAGTCGTTGCCTTCCTGAAAGAACAGAATGATCCGGATTACATCGAATCCATACTCCAGGAAAATTCGACGGTATTACCCGGTGAAAAACCTGCAGCTGGCAGCAGCGATGATGTCGATGCGCTGTATGATGAAGCCGTAGCCATCGTCACACAGACGCGCAAGGCATCGATCTCTTATGTGCAACGCCGTTTAAAGATCGGTTATAACCGTGCCGCACGCATGATCGAAGAGATGGAGGCCGCAGGCGTGGTCTCAGCCATGCAGTCAAATGGTTCGCGTGAAGTACTGGCGCCACCACCACCGGAACATTAAGCAGTATTCTCTGTCGAAACCATCGCTATGAAAAATATTTTAATCTTTATCGTTACCTGCCTGACTTTTTTGTCAGCCAGCATCACTTTTGCTGAAGACAATAAGATCTCCAGGGGTGAAGTTTATCTGGAAGATTTTCTGGCAAACACGCAGACGCTGGAAGCAAGTTTTCAGCAAGTTTTACGGGCACGAGATGGTGAACTGCTGCAACAGACGGCAGGCAAGTTTTACCTTCATCGCCCCGGTAAGTTTCGCTGGAACTATCAATCACCTTATGAGCAGGTTATCGTTTCAGATGGAGAGAGGATCTGGATCCATGATGTCGATCTCGATCAGGTAACCGTTCAAAGACAGGAGGCCGGACTACCTTCAACACCGATGGCATTATTGCAGGACAGTAAGAAATTGCATGAGAGTTTTACGGTTTCTCCCCTCGATGATAAAGATGGTGTCTACCGATTGAAACTGAACAGCAAAAGTAAAGAATCAGACTTCGGCGAGATCGTTATCGGCGTCGATGCCAGGGGGCTGCGTTTTATGCAGCTGCATGATCAGTTCGAACAGGTGACCGATATCGTTTTCTCTGATATCACCATCAATACAGAACTGGCAAAAGAGATCTTTGAATTCATACCGCCTGAAGGTGTTGACGTTTTTGGCGGCTAGGTTGCCTCTACGCGCCATGACAGACGAGCTTTTTTCAGCAGAATATTCCCAACCCTATCGACCGCTGGCAGACAGGATGCGACCGCAGTCGCTAATGGATTATATCGGCCAGGAACATATTATTGGTGAAGCTAAAACGCTGACGCAGGCGATAGCGAACCAGACGCTGCATTCCATGGTTTTCTGGGGTCCGCCAGGTACCGGTAAAACAACACTGGCAAAAATCATTGCCAATTCTGTGCAGGCACATTTCATCAATCTCTCTGCGGTGCTATCCGGTGTAAAAGATATACGTGAAGCCATCGCTCAGGCAAAACAATGGCAGGCACAGGGTGAGCTGACCATTTTGTTTGTAGATGAGGTGCATCGTTTTAATAAATCACAGCAGGATGCGTTTTTACCCTATGTGGAAGATGGTACGATCTATTTTATTGGTGCGACCACGGAGAATCCGTCGTTCGAATTAAATAATGCGTTACTGTCGCGTGTGAAAACCTATGTATTGAAAGCACTGACAGTAGAAAATTTAAAAACCGTTATCCAGCATGCATTAAAGCATGATGAACAACTTAAATGTTTAGATGTAAGTATCGACGAAACATCATTAGAGTTACTGGCGCAGGTTTCAGATGGTGATGCCAGGCGGGCATTAAATTTTCTCGAGATCGCCTGTGACCTGGCTGAGTCAGATAGTGAAGACATCGATAAAAAAATCATCAGTCAAAACATCGTTCAGGATGTCACCTCGCAGAGTCTTCGTCGCTTCGACAAGGGCGGCGACCTGTTTTATGAGCAGATTTCTGCATTGCACAAGTCGGTGCGCGGCTCCAACCCGGACGCTTCACTGTACTGGTTTGCCAGGATGATAGACGGTGGCTGCGACCCGCTTTATATAGCACGTCGCGTTGTGCGCATGGCATCAGAAGATATCGGTAACGCCGATCCGCGGGGTCTACAGCTGGCGCTTGATGCCTGGCAGACTTATGAGCGCTTAGGCAGTCCGGAAGGGGAACTGGCGATAGCGCAGGCCATAATCTACCTGGCATCGACGGCGAAAAGTAATGCGGTGTACATGGCTTATAAACAGGCGATGATGGATGCCAAAAGTTCGGCCTCATTCGATGTGCCTGAACATTTACGAAATGCGCCGACCCAGCTGATGAAAGATCTGGGTTATGGTAAAGATTACCGTTATGCGCATGATGAAGAGGCGGCCTTTGCAGCGGGCGAGTGCTATTTTCCTGATGCCATGGGG
>JBFFVI010000288.1:0-2773 GCA_041570895.1 Gammaproteobacteria bacterium | reverse complement strand
GTGGAGAAAGACGCACTGATCCCGATCATCGCCAAGATCGAAAACAAGGCCGGCGTGGCGAACCTGGAAGAGATCGTCGATGCCGCTGATGGCGTCATGGTGGCTCGCGGTGACCTCGGCGTCGAGCTGCCACTGGCCGATGTACCGACCACACAGAAGCTCATCATCCGCACCACGGTCAGCAACGGTAAACCGGTTATCACTGCGACCCAGATGCTGGCGTCAATGGAATGGAATCCGAAACCTACCCGTGCTGAAGCCAGCGATGTCGCCAATGCGATTCTCGACGGCACCTCGGCGGTGATGCTCTCTGGCGAGACTGCCGTCGGTAAATATCCACTGGAAGCATTAAGAACACTTGCGACGATCGCGATACGTGCCGAGGCATCACTAGACGAATACGGTTACCTGCAAAAGATCAAACCCCACCCCGCCAATGTGGTGACCCAGGCGGTGAGTCAGGCATCGGTTGGTATGTCAAAAAATCTAAACGCCGCCGCTATCGTCAGTCTGACAGAAAGTGGCTTCACCTCGCGCCTGGTTTCAAAATACCGCCCGAACTGTCCTATCCTGGCCATCACCACATCGGAACGGGTGGCACGTAAGCTGGCGATAAACTGGGGCGTGATACCGGTTTTCTATCAGGGTGAGATAACCGATGACGCACGCATCGAGTACGCTATCTCCATTATGAAAAAACTGGCAAATGCTGATAGCGGTGACACCCTGATCGTAACGGCCGGGCATCTGCAGCGATCTGGAGGAACCAATATGGTTCGTATCGTCACTGTAGAGTAATGCGTGATGGAGAATTAAAGGCAGTGGATCTTTTTTCCTTTTTAAAGAGGTCAGTCTCCTTTCAATCTATTATTTTAATTATCTTGCTGAAGTGGAATTAATATCACTGTTTCAATATCAGCCTTGTCGACTTCATGCGGATCATTGACGTAACACTCTATCGCCTCGTTTTTTAGTGACAGGCTGTGTGCTATCGCCCAGTCAAACAGGGCCTTGTAGGTGACACCACACTTTTGATATGGTCCGCGGTGAACTCCCCGGACAAAGCGCTGGCCAGGAATCACCTGTGACTTGAGCTCAGCCTTACCCGGTATGACTTTTGAGACCGGCATGCCGACAAAAAAATGCCACTTCCTGATCAACATTGTAATAAACGTGGCGAATTTACCCCGGTTCAGTTCCACTTCCCAGTTCATATCCAGGTAACGGGCATAAGGCATTCCCACACACTCTGCTCCCTGTGAGGCCAGGTATTCCGTAATACGTTTATAATCGCGGGCAAATGTCGCCGGCATACGCCACATGCTGACAGATTCCTCAATCTCAATCACTGGACCTATCGCTTTCTCAATGACTTCAAACTGATCAGCCAAAACAATCTCTCCATCAATTTAAATTTAATCCCTTTACGAGCATCACAGTTTATCCACACTTCTGCATCAGTGATTCGTTTTCCCGGTTATCTGAGACCTGGAACGGATCTTATGAATATCGACGTGTGACTTGTAACGCACATCACCTGTTAATTCACGTTTTAGCCAAATCCAGTTAGCCATCGCCATTTGATGCGCCATCGCATTGCTCTCAGGAATGTTAAAATTTGCAATTCTCTCAATAGCTTTTAGTGCATACCAGACGCTAATATCAGACTGATGTCGTAAAAAAACGATGCCTTCTCTCGCCCTGCCCTGTAATAACCAGCGCAGAAAGTCGAGATCAGAACTGGGTATCTGGCCAGAAGTATTTTTTGAGGCAATTAAACGCCAGAGTTTTACCAGTCTTATAAAATCTTTATTAAAGGCTGGCCGTTCCTGACAGCGAGCAGAGACAAGACATTCGATTATATTCTTGCGATACTGCTCTGGCTGACGAAGATACTTATCTGGGTCACAGTAAAAATGCTTATAAGAATTTTCGCGACTAGTTGGTATATTTTCTTTATCGTAATGATTCTCTTTTACATTCATTTTATAAACTCTGTTCTCAATTAAGAGGATGCAGTGATTATTATTTAATCACACCATACAATGCCATAATTTAATTTCTTCATCTGTTTTTTATTCTGCGCTGTTCACACAGGGTTACTATCAGGGGTTCCCTGAATTTACGGAATTAAACCTTGAACGGAGGGTGGGCAGTTCATTTTTTACTACTGACCTTGATCCAGTCGTCTGGTTTTTAATAACCAGCGCCCGCTTTCCTTACGCCTGGCGCAATACCAGCAGACAAATGTGCTTGCTATTGTTATTAGCGGACAAAATTATTGCTTAAATCTCCAGGGAAACACTAGCCATGAGCAAAGCTCAAAAAACCATCCGGTGCCAAACTGGTAGCAAGCATGACATGATTGATATCGGCATGTTCATACCAGCTATCAACTAAACGATTTTCCGGGTTCAACCAGAAATGCTCAATAAGCTCAATGATACGATTAAAGCGGAGGAGTTTATTAAGCACCGCATTTAGTTGGTCAGCATTGGTGAAATTTTCTTGATGCTGTTCGATGCAGTTTCGCATCCGGTCTATAGCGTGTAAACCAATGACCAGCCCTAACTCACGAAATGCCAGTCGATATTCTGCAGGCAGATGCAGCTGATTATTGCTGGCAAAGGCCTGCAGACTGATATCGATATCATGTAGTAATAATTCCAGTCTACGGCTTTCATCAAGATGATGAACATCGATTAACTGCACCAGCCTGTAAGCATCGGTGAGCAAACCACCGATACCCAGCGGATCGTCTGTCGCCCAGCTG
>JBFFVI010000287.1:0-2853 GCA_041570895.1 Gammaproteobacteria bacterium | reverse complement strand
GCCATCACCGGCCCCATTAAAGCGTAGGTAACAGCGACCGAGTCGATACTGGTCTCTGGTGTCGAGATTAAAAATGATACTGTGGCTTCTTTTGATGCCCCTGCGCGTCGCAGCCCGATCGCTGCAGGCAGAACACCGCAGGAGCATAGCGGTAATGGTGCACCGAAAAGTGCAGCGCGCAATATCGCACCGATGCCACTACCACCGACCCAGCGCTGCATGGTATCTTCTGCGATAAATGATTTAATCACACCCGCCGCCAGCAGACCGATGAGCAGCCAGAATGCGGTGTCGAGGAAAACCAGCCAGATATTATTCAACAGCTCAATAACCATGCCACGCTACTCTTTTGTTAAAGCCTAATATTGGCATCGATGGTACAAACGTAGCAAGCGATTGATAGACTTAATATCAAGACTGCTGCTTAAGCGATCAGATAAGCTTGTCATAAAACAGCATCTCAAAGAAAAGCTGGTAGGTTTGCTCATCCAGATTTCTTTTCATTTCATAAGTCACATGCTCATCCAGCCTGCCTTCGTCGATTAAGGTCTTATTGACAGCCACACCCCACATCGAATCAACCCGGTTAGGCAAAAACGAATAACGCACATCCGTAATCAGATCAGGATCTCTCGTACTCACTGCCAGAAAACCATCTGAGAACCAGCGAAAACGTTCGATATCTTTTGCCTGCTGACTGTCTTCAGGAAGCCATGGATAATCACGTTTCACATCCAGCTTCTGAATCGAGGTACCTGGAATGATCCTTGTTTTCAATAAAAGTCTTACTGCGTCCACATAATAAAAACCATCATATTCATAAATAAGCTTCCACACATGGCGATTGGCAAAACTGGGCTTAACCTGTAACCGTTCCACGCTGTGGCCACGCTGCTCTGCCAGAGCATAAACTGCATTTTCTGCACGCTGGTTTTGAATGATGCCCAGACTTAAAAATATAACGGCGTAAGCAAAAGCGATACGCGCATAACGCACGTTCTTTCGATAGGCAGCAAGTGCAATGAAAAGAATGACCGGCAAGGTAAATAACGGATCGATAATGGATACCGTGTTCCAGGCAATGCGGGCACTGGAAAAAGGCCAGAACAGCTGTGTGCCATAAGAGGTACAGGCGTCTAACAGGCCATGCGTGGCATAACCTAAAAAAGAAAAAAGATAGATCTGGGCAAAGGACAACCTGGCTGGCATCCATTTACGGTGAGCCCATTTTGAATTGAACAATGGATAAAAGATCAAACTACAGATCAGGGCACCGACAGGAATAAATATCAGCGCATGAGTAAATTGCCGATGAAATTCTAAGAACAGCAAGGGGTCAGTCGCCGAGTTGATAAATACATCCAGGTCAGGCGCCATGCCCGACAGTGCACCGATGACCAGAGCACCAAACTGCCTCGATTTATCTTTTGCGAATGACTGCGATAGGCTGGCGCCAAGGCTGGCCTGCGAAATTGGGTCCATGATTCAAGCTTTAAACAAAATTTATAAGTTACCACTTTAGCAGAAATCCAGATACCCATTACTCTCCCTTAATCTCCCTCCCTTTGGGAGACGGTTACATGGATGTAACCGTTAGGACGAGGCAGGAAGCCTAAGCTGAAGGTCGTGATGAGGGTGGAGAAGGAACGGCTTTAATTAAGACGTTGTGTAAATTCGCAGTTCCTGCACCCTACAAGGTACCTTTTGATCCAACAATCATAAACTTGCAGAGGTTTGAGTGCCTATCTGGAGGACGGCAATGAGATATACCAAATTGATTATATAAAGAAGTATATAAGAAAACTATAATACTCATCCGTTTTTAGAGTAATCCATCGCTTGATCATGACCGAAAAAGAATTCACCGAAATCTCATTAACCGTCGGACTCACCGTTGGCATCAGCTATATGCTATTCATCGTCTACAAACTGGCGGAAGAGTCCAAAGCCGGCCGTTACGGCATGATGGTTTTATTCGTTGGTCTGGGCCTGGGTATCTTTGGTTTTGCGGCTAAATACGTGATCAAGATGTATCTTTCTAGTCAACTGGCTTAAATCAGCTGCCAATAATCGCCTTTAAGGCAGGCACATCGAGATAATAATGATTATGCCTGATCTCTTTTATTAAACCCTTGCGTTTGAAGTCAGAGATAGTTCGACTGACTGTTTCGATGGTGATGCTCAAAATAGAGCCGATATCCTCACGGCTGAATAAAAAACACTCTGTTGAGTCTTCTTCTCGCAGTCGCAGCAATAAATTGGCGACGCGTTTTTTAGCCGGTCCTGTCGATAGTTGCGTTAACCACGTATCAGCATCGCTCAGCGATTTTTGCCAACGCAACATCAGGTCTTTATGAAACACCGGGTTAGTCTCACTAAAACGCATGACCGCTTCTTTAGAATAACGACACAGACCACTGGCACGTAATATTACCGCTTCATGCTCATAGTGCTCTCCGACCAGCATCTCGAGGCCAAATGTATCGGTGCTACGCATCAGGCGAACGATTCGTGGCGTACGATCAGGCAGATACTGAACCAGTTTTATCAGACCACTGCGCACAGTAAAAAGATGACGGCCAGGGTCGCCAACTTTGTATAACACTTCACCTGGTAACATATCAACTTGTTCAACAGGTTCGTGCATCTGCTCGAAGTCCCGCTCTGTCAGTCCACTGAGCAGTGCTGAACTGCGTATCGAACAGCTAATGCAGTCGACATTGTCACCGCTCCACGCCTGATTTAAGGTCACTTGTCTTGCCATAAACTGATTCCTACAATACGACAAACTATATTAACTTAAATACAAATCAAGAAAGTTTGATATATCTCAATAAATCAGTCTTTGAACTC
>JBFFVI010000286.1:0-2905 GCA_041570895.1 Gammaproteobacteria bacterium | reverse complement strand
GGTGCAACTGATTACCCAGACGGTGAATCATGGAAAGACGCTCATGTTATTTCATTTGATAATATGCCAACACATATAACATCACGTCATGATGAGATGTGGCACAAACACGGCGGTCTTTGTATGCCTTTGTCGTATACATATGATGACCTTGGCAATCGAATGGTAACTGGTAAAGCGCATCAGTTCACTACCTATAATGAATGCCAGGCTATGCCAGCTGATGCATCGATGCTGCCTGATGGATCTACTCTGTGGGCAAACTTCTGGATGATTCACGTCTGGTTATATGACCTTAATCCCAACGGTCTGTTTGCTGGTACCCATCCGTGTGTAGAGGTTAATGCTCCAGATGATGAAACAATAAATGATGGCCGGGTAATCCCTATGTTTTTTTCTGACCATGGAGAAATGATGCATTAAATGAAGACAGATCAGGTCTGAGTTAGTAGCTTAGAAACTTAGTTTTGATCGCTGTCGTTAATTCTTATATGACCCGGCTTTATAAGTTAACGACAGTCCATGGTCTATACTTACAACACACTACATAGTGTCACCAGGCTAGCGTTGAAGTAATGTATAAGAGCAACATTGATATCATAATAAACAGATGAGCCGTATATGTTTATACAATTAATCAAACGGATACCCGAAAAATACAGAATTCTTTATTTTTTAGTTATTACTTCTCTCATCGGTGTGAGTTTGATCCTGATAGCAGTCTACAATGCCTCCAATGAGCTAGAAGTTATTCACGAAGTCGAAAACATGCATCGATTCGCTACAGCACAACTTAACAGAGAGCATTCCGATACCACTCTACAGCAACCTTTACTTTCTTTGCCGCCAGCAGATTACCAGGTAATGATTATTCGTGGCGAAGAAGTACTTGCTGACAATCTCAAGAACACTGATGATGGCTGGAATATCCAACTGTCAACACTGAATGAATCTCGTGTTACAGAGCAAGGCGGTTATCTGGAGCTTGATGGACAGACGCTGACCTGGGCACTATTACCTATAACTAATGATGGTACACAGTTACTTCTCCTGCATCGCTTTTCATCTTCTGGAGCTTCTTCATTGACACAGGTATACGTCAAGCGCATGCTGGTACCGGCAATCTTTTACGTATGGCTGATGGTGTGGATGGGATTTATTGTTCGTTATCTTACCGATAAACTGTCGCAGCAAAAGCAGGCTATGGAACATATGGCCCTGCACGACACCCTGACAGGTTTACCTAATCGAAACTTGCTTGATGATAGACTAAATACAATGCTGGAAATGGCGAAGCGTAAGCAGAATCGCTTTACTATCGTCATGATTGACTTAGATGGTTTTAAGAAAATTAATGACACCTACGGGCATGCGGTTGGTGATGAGTTACTGAAAGAGGTGGCCAGTCGTTTAAATGATTCCTTGAGACCACATGACACCGTATGCCGTGTTGGCGGTGATGAATTTATATTACTGCTTGACGATATGCAAAAAGGTTCTAGCCTGGATATCTGTAAACGAGTATCTACTGAAATATCTAAACCTATTTTTATTCAAGGTGCTGAGTTAAATATTGGCTCCAGCATGGGCGTCGTTACTTGCTCTGAGGGTAATGAGCGTCCGGAAGCATTGATTCATAAAGCTGACCAGGCTATGTATCTGGTCAAGTCAAAAGGCGGGGGTATATTCATGTATGATGAGATATCTGCTTCTGAGCATGCAGAACTCAGACAGACATGTGATGCTGTCGAAAAAAGAAAATTTGCCTGTTAATTCACTAACTATAAAAACAAATTATTTTTTGGAGGTTATATTATGTTGAAACTTGAACGAAACATGGGAACATTAGACCGCTCTCTACGCCTGCTCGCTGGCAGCACACTACTATTGCTGGGTCCATTTACAGATCTGATACCGACAGATACATTCTCTAATGTTATACTCAGCTGCATGGCGGTCGTCGCACTAGCTTCGGCTACATTTTCTTATTGTTTTCTTTATAAAGTAACCGGCTTTAATACGACTTCTAAATAAAATTAAAAATTTATGATAAAAACTCTAAGCATTCTTGTTTTATCACTCATACCATTCGTTACGTCGGCCGAAAAGAATGCGACTGCACCTGTGAGCGATAATAAACAATACCAGGAATGTGTCGCCGTATCACTCTACACGATACAGGGCAGGGAGCTTAATTCTGCTGTCGAAAACAACAGGAAGGTAAAAGACACGACCCTTATCCCGAAAGGCTGGACAGTGATCGGTGCGACCACAAAATCAGATGCTGAGAAAATCATGCCGTACGTCGTTATCTGTCATTGAGTAAATACATGTGGCGATAGCAGATAAAAGTCGCAATATGATAATCAGCGCCCCTTATATGTACATTGCTTTTTTCTGTCTCGGCCTACCAGCTCCAGCCGCTGCTATTACCAAATGGACTAAAACCAGAGCCGTTATTATTACTCCACGGTGCACTAAAGTTTGATCCATTGTTGTTCCATGGACCGCTAAAGCCTGAGCCTCGATTGTTCCATGGGCCAGAGAAATTTGAACCGTTATTGTTCCAGGGTCCGCTGAAATTCATGTCCGGGTAGTTACCCGGGATGCCGTTCTGCTGATAACGTCCGCCCCGATTATACCTACCATAGTCAGGCTGTTGATAGTTATAAGCTGGATAACTCTGCGCTACCGGTACCTCTGCCTGGTAGTTCTGCTGAGCTTCTGTAGCACTGGTAACCGGTGGCAGAGTGTTTTCTGTCTGCCTGTCGGTTTTCAGGTGGCCGAACAGCTGCTCATTGATATCGGCCGGCGGGAAGTCTCCATCGCCCTGATTGTAACCACGACTCGACGGATTAACAGACCAGTCAGCCAATGACAGGTTGGTATATGAACTTGTCACCAG
>JBFFVI010000285.1:0-2908 GCA_041570895.1 Gammaproteobacteria bacterium | reverse complement strand
GGTAATTGACCCTGAAGAGTGTATCGACTGCACCTTATGTGAACCAGAATGCCCTATCGGAGCGATTTTTGCCGATGATGATGTTCCCGAAGGTCAGGAGCAGTTCATCGAACTCAATGCCGAATTGAGCCTGGAATGGCCCGTCATCAATGTCAGCAAAGAATCCCTTCCTGACGCAGCCGAATGGGAAGGTGTCCCGGACAAGTTGAAGTTACTGGAACGATAAGACAATCTCTATCCTGCTGGTAAAGAGGCAGCTATTCGGAAAATTCATCATTTAACTGTAGAAGGATGCCAGCTGTAGATGCTAAAAGAGATCACAGCGATAATTAATAAATATATGGCGAACTATTCAACCATGACTGCTGCCTCTAGAATACACCCGTATAATTCGCTGTGCTGCAAATTCTTTTATTGTCATTACGCTAAAGGCAAGACTGGTAAAATTCTGTGACCCAGCCAGCAACGATTGAAGTCCCCGCTTATAACAACATACTTCAATACACCGCCGACTTCATCTTTGAAAACTTTAACGATCAGCTGCCGGATTTTTCCAACCTGTTTATCCTGCTTCCTCACTCACAGGCAAACCAGCAATTCAGATCAGCACTGTTCGACTCACTCAGACCTGATGTTTCGGCGATCGTAGCACCATGGTCTGGGACATTAAAATCCTGGGCCAGTCAGTTTAGCCATACACAACATCTCGATTACCAGGTCATTAGTCAACACTCACGGCAACTGCTCTTTATTGACGCCCTACAACAACATCCCGACCTCTTCAAAGAGGAGAACCAGTGGCAGGTGACTCAGGCTCTATTAAGTCTATTTGATGAGCTCAGCTTAAACCAGACAAACATATTCAGTTCTGCAGAAGACTTCCAGAAGCAGGTACAACAGGCTTACGGTATTGAGGAACAGCAGGCCAAGTTCCAGCACCTTCTCAATGAAAGCAATCTGGTCTACACCTTATGGATCGCCTGGAAAACGCAACTAAGCGAAAACCAGCTGTATGATGAAACAGGCGACTACCTCTCACGGCTTGCAAACGCACAAACGGTGATAAAACAACAAGATTATTTTATCAGTCTCAGCACCACACAATACTCGAAAGCAGAACAGGTTTTCATCCAGAAGTTAGTTGAAAACAAACAATGCCAGATAATTGAATTTGAACAGACCATAGCCACCGATGAGCATAGTGAAAAACAGATAATAGCTCATAACCACCTGTTCTCAAGCTTCATCAACGAGACCTTCAAACAGACTGAAACATCGTTCAAACAGCGCGCTGATGACTTCGCAAGCGGATATCATGAAAACCTCCCCGTCAGATTACCATTATCAGTCTTTATGGCCGCTGATGAAGAAGAGCAGATACACGCAATTGACTACTTTGTTCGCAGCAATACCCTGTCTGGTAAAAACAATATCGCCATCATCAGCGAAGACAGAAAATTATCACGTCGATTAAGGGCATTACTTGAACGCGCAGGCATACAGCTTCAAGATAACGCCGGATGGTCTCTGGCTACGACACAGGCTGCAACCATCATCGAACGCTGGTTAGAGTGCATCGAGGAAGATTTCAGTGCCTACCCACTACTCGACTGCCTAAAGTCGCCTTTTATAAACATTACTCAACGGGTACTTGATAAGGCAGCGACAGACGCAGACTTTAAAAAAAATATCTATCGTTTCGAACATGACCTGATCTTTCATGAAAATGTCAGCAGCAACATCAAGCAGTATAAGTCTTTATTGAAAAATCGATTACAGCGCCTCAGTCATTGGCCGGCTAATTCTTATAACGACCTCATCAACACCCTGGATTATATTCAAAAGACAGCAAATCCTCTGCTGGATATGTACACCGAAAATAAAAAAATTGCATTATCTGAATTTATTAACGCTGTGATCAGCAGCATGGAACAACTTGGTATAAATCAAAACTATCAGGAAGATGAAGCGGGCCTGGTTTTACTGAAAACATTTGAAGAATTAAAACACAGCATCACGTTTTCAGATCCAGAGCTAAGTTGGTATGACTGTCGAACCTGGCTTGCTATGGCGCTAGAATCTCAATACTTTACACCACCGACAACGCATGGCAACGTACAATTAATGACTCTCGAGCAGGCATCTCATCTTACTTTTGACTGTATCGTTATCGCTGCCGCTGAGTCACAGCACTTTCCCGGCAGTGCGAAAAACTCTCCTTTTTTTAACCAGGCCGTACATGCATCATTAGAACTGAGCACCTGGGAGAAGCAACGCGTCCAGCGTCATGAGCTATTCAATCGCACGCTGCTATCTGCACCGGTAGTCTTATTGACAGCATGCAATGAAGACAAAGGTGAAGAAAAACCGGTATCACCATGGCTGGAATTATTGATCAATTTTTACGACCTTGCATTTAGCCAGAAGCAAGGATATAAAAAGCTTGATGACGACTACCTGATGCAACTGGTACGCTCAAAAGTTGAAGTTTTCAATTGCGATGATGACGAACTACCCGAGCAATCAACACAGCCAGACCCTTACATTCCACCAGACCTGATTCCTGAAAGAATTTCAGCCAGTGCCTATCAGCGTATGATTAACTGCCCTTATCAGTATTTTTCTGCTGATGGTTTACGCCTTAAAGCCTTAGAGGAACTAAGTGACGAATTAAGAAAATCAGATTATGGCGAACGTATCCACTTAATCTTGCAGACATTTCATAATGGCAGTAAAAAATACGGAAATAAATTCACCCCTGGCATATCAGTTAATAATCGCACTGAGGCGGAAGAATATTTATCTCAGCTATCAGAGAAAGTATTCCTTGCAGACCTGGAGAATAACGTATTACATAAGAGCTGGTTATACCGCTGGAAAAAACATATCCCATCCTATATCAACTGGC
>JBFFVI010000284.1:0-2909 GCA_041570895.1 Gammaproteobacteria bacterium | reverse complement strand
TCACGAGTGTAACCCCATAGATTGGGATAATCCATCAGGCGTTTTTTGTTGGTTTTAAAGTGGTTGTAATACACCGCATCAAAACGCACCAGGGTGGTAAACAGGCGCCAGTCTGCTTCAGTGATTTGATCACCGACAAGATAACGTTGTTTCGACAATCTGTCTTCAAGGTCATCCATGGTGTTAAATAGTCGATCATAGGCCCTGTCATAGGCTTTTTGTGTGCGGGCAAAACCGGCACGATAGACACCATTGTTGATATTGTTATAGATCGGTTCATTGATCTCATCGATCTCCGCTCTTAATGCTTCGGGGTAAAAATCCAGCTCGGCATTAGCAAACGTATCAAAGGCAGAATTCAGCATGCGAATAATTTCAGATGATTCATTGTTCACTATCGTCTGCTGCTTTTTATCCCATAATACCGGTACCGTTACCAGGCCATCAAAATCAGGGTCGACCTTTAGATAGTTTTCATATAGATAGTGCGCATGATTTATATGATCTTCGGTGGCACCTGGGTATTCACCGAATACCCAGCTTTCCTCCGGCATCAGTGGGTGCACTACAGAGACGGATATCGCATCTTCCAGCCCTTTCAGTTTGCGAAAGATCATCGTACGATGCGCCCAGGGGCAGGCATGTGAGATATAGAGATGGTAGCGCCCCGGCTCGGCAGCAAAACCTGCTTCGCCAGTTGGCCCGGCGCTGCCGTCTTTCGTTACCCAGTTTCTGAAACCGGATTCGGATCGAATGAACTCACCTTTTTCTACTTTCAGTTTTCCAAACATCGTTTTATACCTCTGCTTTATTGGTTGGTTCATGTGAGATCATGCACGTCACCGCCGCTGTCAGTGTTTATTGTTTTATACCTTCCACAGACAGGATCATTTCGACATCTTTCGACTTTGGACCAAGGTCTTTTACGATGCCAAAGTCTGCCATAGCAAAACGGGTGGTACCTTCAAAACCAACGCGGTAGCCGCCCCAGGGATCATCGCCAGCACCAATGAATTCCACCTCGATCTCCAGCGGTTTGGTCACTCCATTTAATGTCAGATTACCTTTGAGTACGCCATTGCCGTCTTTATCCTGGGTGTAACCGGTGCTGATAAATTTTGCTTCCGGGTATTTGGCGACATTGAGGAAATCGTCACTGCGCAGATGCTTGTCGCGTTCGGCATGATTTGAATCCACGCTGCTGGTTTTTATGGTAACTTCAACAGATGATTTATCTGGCTGCTTTTCATCGTAGCTAAAGTTGCCACTGAAGTCGTTAAAGCGTCCATAAAGCCAGCTATAGCCAAGATGCTGCACGCGAAACTTGATGGATGCATGTGCGCCTTTGGTATCTATAACATAATCGTCAGCCATAACAGCAGTGCTGCCGAAAGTTAAACCTGCAATGAGTAATGAAGTTGCTAATGTTGGTAATTTCATAATGTTCTCCTGTATTAAAGATAAAAAACCTATCTTCCGAAAATGCGTTTTAAAGTGCGGTCCCGGTCGATGAAGTGATGTTTAAGAGCGGCCGCTGCATGCAGTACAACCAGCCCGATTAAAGTTGAAGCAAGTATCAGATGCACCCAGCCTGCAATATCTTCCTGGTTGGGCAGGGAAGTGATGGTCGCTGGGACTTCGAACCATCCAAACACCTCGATTGCACGATTATCGGCAGTCGAGATGAGATAGCCGCTTACCATGATCGTGAATAACAATACGTACGTCGTCAGATGAGCGATATGCGCAAGTTTTATCTCCCACGGTTTGTGGCTGGTCAACGCCGCTGGCGGCGGTGTCAGTAGTCGCCAGCACAAGCGAAAAATCACGATAAAGAAAAGCAGGATACCGATACTTTTGTGCCACCATGGGCCCTGTTTGTACCAGCTATCGTAGTAATCCAGTCCGGTCATCCATAAGCCCAGGCCGAAAAGACTAAAAACGGTTATCGCCACCAGCCAGTGTAATGTGACGGCGATCAGGCCAAAGTGCGATGTGCTGTTTTTCCAATGCATGGTCATGCCCTGTTACTTTTCTCGTCTGACCCAGGCGCGATCACGAACAAAATTATTGGACTGATAGTCATGCATCGCCTGATCAATTTCCTCCCTTGAGTTCATGACGAACGGTCCATACTGAGCAACAGGTTCATTGATCGGTTTACCGCTGACCAGCAGAAACCGTGCGCCCTGTTCTCCTGCGATAAAGTCGGGTGCGTTATCTTCCGCGCCCAGTTCTATGAATGTTTTCGCGGCGATGTTCTGCCTGTTGAGCTGGCCATCCCCCTCAAAGAGGTACAGAAAACTATTGTTCTCTGTTGGCAGTTCATGTTGAAAATGTTTTCCTGCGCTTAGCTGCACATCGAAATACGATACCTCGGTGATGTTATCCACGATGGGTGCAACGGCATCAGCAAAACGGCCGATAAGTACTTTTACGCTGTAGTCGGGTGTTTCGACCACGGGAAAAGCCTCGGACTTGTATTCCTGGTACTCAGGGTTATCCATCTTGTTAGCTGCCGGCAGGTTGATCCACAGCTGAAAACCCCGCATCAGACCGTTTTCCTGTTTTGGCATTTCCGAGTGGATAACGCCACTGGCGGCCTTCATCCACTGGGCGCCGCCAGGACCAAGGTTGCCGGTGTTGCCCATGCTGTCCTTATGTTCCATATCGCCATCGATCATATAGGTAAAGGTATTAAAACCACGATGTGGATGAGACGGGAAGCCGGCAATATAGTCATCCGGGTTATCGCTGCCGATCTGATCAAGCAGCATAAACGGGTCATAGTTACGTAAAGCAGGCACGCCGATTGAGCGGTGTACGGTAACGCCAGCGCCTTCCGATGTCTCCATCGCAGGTATGTACCGTGTTGGTTTGTCTGGTGCACTCATCATATTCCCCCTCGC
>JBFFVI010000283.1:0-2910 GCA_041570895.1 Gammaproteobacteria bacterium | reverse complement strand
GTTGATGACACCCGAATGCAGTTGATTAAACAGGGCGGCCTGAATCCTGAAGAAGTGCTCGTCGAGGAAATTGCAGCGGACATCATCGAAACCATGGAGCAGGATGTCTATTATCTGATTGGTTCTGGCTCGACTACGGCAGAGATCATGAACCAATTATCGTTGCCAAACACGTTGCTTGGAGTCGATATCATCTTAAACCAGACGCTGATCGCAAACGATGTTGATGAACAGACAATATTAGATACAATAAAAAATCATCGAGCAAAAATTATTGTCACCATCATCGGTGGCCAGGGCCATGTTTTCGGTCGAGGTAACCAGCAACTGAGTGCAAAAGTTATTCGCCAGATCATTAATCAGAAAGCCGGGCGTGATAATATTGTCATCATTGCGACCAATGAAAAATTGCGATCACTCAATAAAAGGCCGATGATTTCGGATACCGGTGATAGTGATTTGGATAAACAGCTGGCCGGTTTATATTCAATTGTTACGGGATATCAACAAAAAACTTTATATAAGTTGAACTAATTTATCGCAGCGCTGATAAACTTTTTGTGGTTTTGTTTAGTGTTGTTTCTGGGAATAAAAGCAGGTTAAAAATATGCAAGACATATATTTCGTAAATGGTTTAATTGATTTCATCAAAAATTCACCGACACCATTTCATGCGGTTCAAACCATGACTGATATTTTGGAGCAGAATGGTTATAAGCAATTACAGGAAGCTGATCAGTGGTCACTACAGGGCAGGCAGGGAACGGGCGAGCGGTATTATGTAACTCGAAATGATTCATCTATCGTCGCCTTTCAGATAAATCAGTCGTTTACTGATGCTGGCATACGTATGCTGGGTGCCCACACGGACAGTCCCTGTTTAAAGGTCAAACCAAACCCTGAAATCATCAATAATAATTATTTTCAATTAGGTGTTGAAGTTTATGGTGGTGCTCTGCTGAATCCCTGGTTTGACCGGGATCTGTCGTTAGCCGGGCGGGTCAGTTATCTGAATAAAGAGGGTGCCATAGATCATCATCTGATCAATCTTGAAAAGGCGGTTGCTACGATACCCAGTCTGGCTATTCATTTAGACAAGGAAGCGAATACACAACACGAGATCAACAAACAAACACATCTGCCTCCGGTATTGATGAAGATGCCTGAGGGTGATGCTGAATTTGACTTTAAAGCATTTTTATTAAAGATAATAAATGCTGCTAGTGAAAATCGAGCTGCAGATCAGGCAGAAAAAGTTCTGGATTATGAATTGAGTTTTTATGATGTTCAGGCACCTGCGGTAATCGGTTTGCATGATGATTTTATAGCGAGTGCTCGACTGGACAATTTATTGAGCTGTTACACCGGATTAATGGCGTTGATCGAAAGTGATGGTAAACAAAACACCCTGTTGGTGTGTAATGACCATGAA
Source organism: Gammaproteobacteria bacterium (assembly GCA_041570895.1). Taxonomy (GTDB): domain Bacteria; phylum Pseudomonadota; class Gammaproteobacteria; order SZUA-229; family SZUA-229. The sequence goes on along the minus strand of JBFFVI010000283.1, from coordinate 1,478 downwards.
GAAGTCGGTAGTTCATCTTTTGCTGGGGCGCAAGGGACTTTTTTGAAGTCAGTACTTGAGCGATTGAGTGACAGTGATGAGAGCTACTCGCGGATGATAGCCAATAGCCTGATGATATCGGTCGACAACGCCCACGGCATTCATCCTAACTACGCAGATAAACATGATGAAAACCATGGTCCAATACTTAATCATGGCCCGGTGATAAAAATCAACGCAAATCAGCGTTATGCCAGTAACAGTGAAACCAGTGCTTTGTTTAAACACTTGTGTGAGTTGGCAGACGTGCCGGTACAATCCTTTGTGGTGCGCTCTGACATGGCCTGTGGCAGTACCATAGGACCGATAACGGCAACTGAGATCGGGGTGAAAACAGTGGATGTTGGCGTGCCAACATTTGCTATGCACTCGATTCGAGAGTTAGCCGGGCGCTGGGATGCCTTTTATCTTTACCGCGTACTGAAACAGTTTTTAACTAATTGAAATATATATAGTTAATTTTTATACAAGGTGTCTTTCCGGTTAAAAACAGGCTACGGTAACGTGCTATAGACAGTGCAATTATCTTGACATTAATCTTTAAATGCTTATCGTTGTAAGTTCCCCTTTAGAAATACCGCACATATTCGTTGTCTGCTGAATAGCTGTAACCCGGACTTAGTGAGTTGTTGTCTTCATAGCGCAAAACCTGTTTAAGCTGACCATAGATGGTCGGCTTTTTTTTGCCTGCAGGAAGGCAAAGATTGCTCCAGGCAATCTATCGCATTTCCGCTGTCCCTGCCGCACAGTAAATGGAGTGAGTATTAGGGCGGGACATCTGCAAGTTGAATAACACAGAGCCATTGTCACGGTGACGGGTCGAGCGGTTATCTAGAGACTTTGCCTATCTTTTTTTGTATATATTCAAACATTTCAGTGTGATAAGCATATATACTTAAACATAATTGAATGATTTATGTTAAGTCTCTGAAGTTAAAAGAATGCGCACAATAAAAAAGTCTCATAAGCTGGATGCTGTCTGCTATGACATCCGCGGCCCGGTGCATCGTGAAGCACGTCGTCTGGAAGAGGAAGGGCACAAGATACTCAAATTAAACATTGGTAATCCGGCACCGTTTGGTTTTGATGCGCCTGAAGAAATCGTTCAGGATATGATACATAACGTGCCAGTCTCGCAGGGTTACAGCGATTCAAGAGGACTGTTTTCTGGTCGCAAAGCGGTCATGCAGTATTGCCAGCAGAAAGGCATTGCCAATGTCGAGATCGATGACGTTTATCTTGGTAATGGCGCCAGTGAACTTATCGTTATGTCGATGCAGGCATTGATAAATAACGATGAAGAAGTGTTGATCCCAGCGCCGGATTATCCTCTGTGGACGGCGGCGGTCTGTTTATCAGGCGGCAAAGCAGTGCACTATTTATGTGATGAAGGCTCAAACTGGTATCCCGATATTGCCGATATCCGATCTAAGATCAGT
>JBFFVI010000282.1:0-2912 GCA_041570895.1 Gammaproteobacteria bacterium | reverse complement strand
GGGGAACGCCATGGGAAAAGCCGGATCGCTCCATCGTTTTGCTAACCATGCCGCATAATGCATCATGCGCAGGCTGCGCAGCGCCTCTATCAGATGCAACTCATTTAATTCAAGCGTAGCAAACTCTTCATAACCCTCAAGCAGGTCACATAACTGTTCTGTCATCTCCTGCCGTTCACCAGACAACAACATCCAGAGATCCTGTATCGCTGGACCATTACAGCAATCATCCAGATCAACAAAATGTGGTCCGTCATCGGTCCATAAAACATTGCTACGGTGACAGTCGCCATGCAGACGTATGCTCTGATAGTGGCCACAACGATCAAATGCTGCCTGGATCTCTTTCAGTAGATCATCAGCCAGTGTCTGGTAAGCCTGCTCCAGATATCCGGGAATAAACCCATGCTGCTGCAGATAAGCGGCTGGTTCTTTGCCCATCCTGTTTATTTCGATCTGCTGACGGTGCTGAAATGGCGAAGTCCGCCCGACGTTATGAATACGTGCGATAAAACGCCCCATCCAGTTCAAGTCATCTCGGCTTTCAAGGTCGGGCCAGCGCCCACCACGCAACGGGTAGAGTGTAAAGCGATATCCCTGATGCCTGAATAAGGAAACAGAGTCTTTTACGATAGGTGCGACTACAGGAATCTCCTGTTCGACCAGCTCCTGAGCAAAAACATGCTCCTCATGGATCGCCTGATCACTCCAGCGGCCTGGGCGATAAAACTTGGCAATGATACCGCCACCCTCTTCCAGATCGCAGCGATAAACACGATTTTCATAACTATTCAACGCCAGAAAACGGCCACTGGTTTCATAACCTAACGACTCGACTGCTGCCAATATGGTCTCAGGTGTTAATTCGGTATAATCGGATTGTAATAAATCACTACTTTTCATCGTTATTGCTTAACATCACTTAAAACTAAATTAACTGGCAAAAAATTGACCGCTACAGCCAAAATAAATCAACCCGCCCCGCAACCAGAAATCGAATGCTGGGCGCAGGGTTATGAACCTGCAATCCATGAGCTGGCGGGCCAGGTCATCCTCATCGAGGTGATCCAGGTCAATTGCCCCGGCTGCTTCGTACACGCATTGCCCGAAGTGATAAAACTGCACGAAAGCTATGCATCACAGGGTTTAAAGGTGTTTGGGCTTGCTACGGCATTTGAGCACTTCGAACATAATACATTGAATAACCTGCAGCGTCTTCTACAACATGGTGAACTCATTGGCGACCCGCTTTTTCAATTAGAGAAAGCCGGTTTTCTCGAGGAGAATAAGCTGCCCTATGAGATACCGTTTAGCGTTGCTATGGATAAACTGGTAAGCAATGAAGCCGAGGTTAATGAGAACAACATTAAGCAGTTTATCTTGAGCCAGATTCCAGATTTTTATCAGGGCAAGCTGAACGAAGAAAAGAAACTCGCTATCTATCAACAGGCCGAGTCTTACCTGAGCAGCAAGACATACAGCGCCCTCACCTTTGAGATGTATCGGTTACAGGGCACCCCCTCGAGCATACTGATTGATAAAAAGGGCATTCTCAGGCAGTTGTCATTTGGCGCTGTAAATATTCTGGAAACAGATATACAGCAGTTATTGAACGAATGACTTAGTTTTTAGGCTGGTTAAGTATTATAATTCGCTCCACCTTTATAAATTGTACAGACATCATGATAGAACGCATCGCAGAAAAATTTCTCTATACCAGCCGCTGGTTACTGGCACCTATATATCTAGGGCTCAGTTTTGGCCTGCTACTCCTCGGCCTCAAATTCTTTCAGGAAATCGTCCATGTGCTGCCCCTGGTCTTTGCGACCAAAGAAGCTGACCTGGTATTGATCATATTGAGCCTGATCGATCTGTCACTGGTCGGCGGTCTCCTGGTGATGGTCATGCTCAGCGGATATGAGAACTTTGTTTCCAACATCGATCTGGATGAAGGCAAGGAAAAACTTAGCTGGTTGGGAAAAATGGACGCCGGCTCACTCAAACAAAAAGTCGCCGCTTCTATCGTCGCTATCTCATCGATTCATCTGTTACAGAAATTCATGAACGCACAATCGATCGAAAACGATAAACTCATGTGGTATGTCATCATCCATCTAACCTTTGTTGTCTCAGCTATCGGCATGGCTTATGTTGATAAGATTAATAAACATTAACCCGGTCAAAACGAGTTAGTCATGCGCGGTATGGTACCACCGGACCCGGAGTCCAAAGCATCCAATCTTGAGTTTGCCGTCGTCTACGTACCCAAGCGCAGCCGCAATCGGTTTTCTGCCAACTGCGTGGAAATTAAGTCGTGCGCTGCCGATGCACTGGACGCCGCTGACCCCGAGAAAAAATATTTTGCCGCACGGGTGAGCGGCCCATCAAAATCATCGGAAGGACAATATATTTATTACCTTATCGAATGGCTGGAGTAACAATCGTTTGGCCACATGTCTCTGCATTAACACATCTGTTAAGTTAATGACGCTACCTCTCACCTGTTCAGCACTTCCAGAAGCGGCGTACCGATGGAACCTGAGGGTGGTTTTATTTTTAGATAAGCTGCGATGGTCGGCGCTATATCATAGGGCGTAACCGCTCGACTCACTGCTGCAGCAGATAACCCCGCGCCGGCGAAGATCACTGGCACATAGGTATCGTAGCGCCAGGGCGAACCATGCGTTGAAGCAACGGTTAAACCATCGAAGTCATTGATGAATACATCGGGCTCAAAAACCACATAGATATCGCCGGAGCGTTTCGGGTGATAGTTACGCCTGATCGAACGAGTCATCGCATTATCCGGTAAGTCATTAGTGCGCAGTGCACTGCTAGATATCGCATAGGCAATGCCGTCAAATTTCAGTAGCTCTGCTGCCAGTGTATTTTCCAGTGCCGCCTGGTCCAGG
>JBFFVI010000281.1:0-2921 GCA_041570895.1 Gammaproteobacteria bacterium | reverse complement strand
GATCACCAGCATATTGTTAACCGTTCCGGCGACACGTACCTCACCACCGGCGAGCCAGGCATTACCATTGATCGTTGAGTCCGAAGAAACGTCGATACGACCGCCACTGGCGATAAGGTCATCACCGATAGTGGCATCAATGACTATATTACCAGCCGCCGTGCGAACATCATCCTGAATGTCGCCTCGTAACTGGATCGAACCACCGGCGGCGATCACATCACCTTTGACATGATGGCCGATAAATAGATCTCCTCCGGCAACGACAACATCACCGGAGATAATCGCGTTGATATCCACCGTGCCGCCGGCTGCGTAATAATCATCGTTAATAGCACCACGTTTTGTTACCGTATCACCGCTCTCTGGCATGGCAAAAGCAGACAGGGGAATAAAGAGCATCAGCAAAAGCGCTAGATATTTAATCTTATTGTTTTTAGTATTCATCACGGCCACCCTATGGTTTGATTTACCTGATCAATTTAAGATTACGCTTTTATAAGAGCTTTTAAAATCGTTAATCATAAGCGCTTATCGATTTTCAGCCAGTTCAGTAAATATTCGAATATAGTCATTCGTTTTATCGATGAAATATTGTTTTTGATCTAATGATAAATGATTAACGATCTGTACTGTCAGCTCTGCAAACAGCTGCAGGTTCGCCGCATTAGCGCTGGCGAGTTGTGCATCATCATCGATATTAAAACTCTGAAAAAAATTACCTAGACGTTCAGTTTTCTTTTCTGTGGTATCAGCAGATTCCAGGATCTCACGTATGCTCTGCTGCCACACTTTTCTTTGCTGTAGCCGCAGGCTGGCACTGCTGTGTATCTGGTATGCCGCCTGTTCTATATATTGCTGCTGACGTTCATCAAGCTCACCGAGCCAGCTCTCATAATTATCCTGTATGCTCTCAGTATATTGTTCGATGCGTTCTTCATTATCGAGATCAATATAATCATCATAGAAATCTTCATTTTTTTCTTCGATACTGGCAAACAGTTCTTCGCGTTGCTCAGCATTCAATAATGGTAATAATGCCGCCATCTCCTGGTTTACTTTTTGCGCGAGCGGGTCCCACAGTGACTCCATTGCAGAAATATGCTGGATCACTCGCTGTTCTGTCAACGGTGAGTCCAGGTCCTGTTGAAAGGTACGCAGCAGATCAGCGTACTGGATCAATTGCGTATTGCGGTGCCAGTTGAGTAATGTCTGCGTGCGCTGTTCGACTTTTTCTTCGAGCACATCATCCAGTGAAACCATGCCTTCGACATAGGAGGGAATAAGATAATCCAGCCGGTTATAAAACGTTTTTATAGAACACGCTGCAACCGTAAGACTGAGCACTACGATGATAATTAATTTTGTCTGTGATGTGATCAATGTAAACAAAATTCCGTAGTTTATAAGGTTCGATAATAACTATCGCTAACAAATATTAAGACCTCTGAGCTGTCGCAAAAGTTTACTTCTGAAGCCATTTAAATATCTCGTAAGCCTGTTACACATTGCCTTCACGCAAACTTTGAATCGGCGTCGAGGTCAAGACACTGCGGGTACCGATTATTCCTGCGCTGGCCACGATCAGCGTGCCGCTGACGATGCCGGTGAATGCCAGTGTAATATCAAACTGATAAGCAAATTTGAATACCAGTTCTGCCAGTAGCCAGGCCACAGAGGTTGCCGCGATTCCGGCGAGCAAACCGGATAATGCACCGAGCAGGGTAAATTCAGCAAGCAGTCCCAGCATCAAGGTATTTTTGCTGGCTCCAAGGGTTCTTAGTACGGCGCTTTCGAATCGCCGTTCATCCTGGTTAGACTGTATAGCGGCATACAGCACAGCCAGGCCGGCGAGCAGCGTGAACAGAAAGACAAATTCGACCGCAAGCGTGACACGTTCGATGATGCCGCGGACGCGTTGCATGATGGTTGCCACGTCGATCAGCGTAATGTTGGGAAACTCCGCTACCAGTTTCGTCAGTTGCTGACGCTGCTGATTATCGAGATAGACACTGGTTACCCAGTTGACCGGTTTGTCTTCCAGTACCGCCGGTGGCACCACGGTGAAGAAATTGATATTGAATGTGTCCCAGTCAACACTGCGCAGATTAGTGACGGTGAATTCGATGACCGTACCGTTGATATCGAAACCGACAATATCATCGAGTTGCAGATTTAAGGTGGCTGCCAGCTCGGCTTCGAGTGACAGCAAAGGCTTGCCGAAATCCTGCCGGTTCCACCATGTGCCCGCAACCACGGTATTATCCTGCTGCATGGTCTCTGCCCAGGAGAGATTAAACTCACGCGTCAGCAGATGTTTTGCACGTTCGTTTTCATAGTCAGACGTGGTTACCTTGTTACTGTTGATCTCTACCAGTCGCGCCCGCACCATGGGATACAGCCGGGTATTGCTTACGCCCATGGCTTTAAAATAATCCGTTATCGCAGTGACCTGCTCAGACTGTACATTGATGACAAAATGATTCGGTGCATCAGCAGGCAGGCTGTGCTGCCAGTCATCGAGCAGATCCGAACGCACGGCCGAGAGTAACAGCATCACCATGATGCCCAGACCAAAAGCCACGATCTGGATCACGCTGCTGCCCGGCCGGCGAGAAATATTTGCCAGTCCGAAACGCCAGGCAACCCCCACCCGGGCACGCAGACGATCGAGCAGTAATATCAGCAGATACGCTGCCATTGCCAGTATCAGCAGCGTGCCCATGATACCGCCGAACACCACGCTGACCAGCATCAGATCACCGATCTGCCAGTACAGCAGCAACGACATACACAACATCACCGCAAGGTAAATCGTCCATATACTGGGCGCTGGTGCCGGTAGGTCTTTACGCAAAACGTGTAACGGCGGCACCCGGCGCAGGGAAAGTAATGGCGGCAGTGCAAAACCGATGAGCATG
>JBFFVI010000280.1:0-2926 GCA_041570895.1 Gammaproteobacteria bacterium | reverse complement strand
TGCTTGATGGTTTTTTATCATGCTGACTTCTACGCGGGCTGTTACAGAGAAGCAGTAAGACAAAATTACTGCTGTGAATATTAATTTTTTTGGCGACTGAAGTGTTGGCTGAGACTATTCGCAGTGTTTTTGATATCGCCAGTAGCAAACAGGCTGCTGATGACTGCTGCCATGTCTGTGTTGTGCTGTATTAGTTGCCCGATATTGTCGCCCGTTATACCGCCGATAGCACAGACAGGTATGCTGAGTTGCTGTTTTGCTCGTGAGATCATCTCGGGAGTGGCACAAACTGCATCAGGTTTAGTCGGGGAGGAAAACATGGTGCCGAAAGCGACATAGTCAGCCGAATTTTTTTCTGCGTCAATGGCCAGGTCGATATCGTTATAACAGGAGATGCCGATGATGGCGTTTTCACCAAGTATCCGTCTTGCGTTTAACAGTTCAGTATCATTTTTACCTAAGTGAACGCCGTCAGCGTTGACGGATTTAGCGAGCGAGATGTCATCGTTGATGATGCAGGTCGCCTGATACTGCGTACACAGCGTGCGTAGTACGCTTGCCTGAAGTAATCTCTTTTTCTGGTTGGCTGATTTGTCACGGTACTGGATGATTCTGGCACCGCCGAGTAATGCTGACTCGATGGCCTCACTGAAGGACTCTTCAGCAATCAGGTTTTCATCGGTGATTGCATAGAGCCCTTTGAGTTTGTCTTTATGCTCACTGGATGCTGGACTCACTTTTTGTCCCAGAAAAAGCGGTTGGGGTGGTATTGTCCCATACCGATGCGATTAGCATTAACCAGTGTTTTATGGGTGTATTCGAGGGCTTTTCTGACGGCGCCAAGAACATCCTGACCGAGAGCTATCTGTGCTGCGACACTTGATGCCAACGTGCATCCTGAACCATGGTATTTATGTGGCAGACGTTCATTATGAAACGTTTCCAGCTCACGGTTATTGCTGAACAGCGTATGCACGACATCGGGTGTCTTGCCGTGGGTGCCGGTCAATAATATGTATTCGACATCGGACTCTAATAAACCCATGGCAGCAGCTGTTGGTGTGTCTGAGCCGGGTGCGAGAGCATGCACTTCATGTATGTTTGGTGTAAGAATTTTAGTCACCGGTAACAGCAGAGTACGCACCGTGTCTACTAGGTCTTCGGTGCTCAGGGCGCCATCTGTTTCGGTGCTGAACACCGGGTCATAAATCACCGGAATTTCAGGATAATCAGTGATGATCGAGTGAATCGCCATGGCGATTTCAGCACTTCCTACGACGCCAATTTTGATTGCGGCAATGGGCATGTCTTCGAGCACGGCACGAGCCTGTTCGACGACCAGGTCAGCAGGCATGGGAGCAAACGAGATGACATCAACCGTATCCTGAACAGTCGCTGCTGTAATGATCGAAGCGGCAACACATCCGTGACTGCTCAAGGTTTCAATGTCGGCCTGAATTCCCGCACCACCCGTAGGATCTGCACCAGAAAAGCATAATACAACAGGGGGATTGTTTGATGTCATAGGTTAAACGCCGAATCGATTGAGTTGTTATCTACATCTTGTCTATTCTAACTTAATCAAGAATGTGTACAATAGCTACATTATTTTCTGGAGGCAAGTATGTCATATAAGATTTTTACCTGTATCGTGTGTGGATATGAGTATAACGAAGAGCTGGGTGATGAAGAACATGGCCTGGCGCCGGGAACTCGTTGGGAAGATGTGCCGGATGACTGGGAATGCCCGGAATGCGGCGCGGGTAAGTCAGATTTTGAGATGACTGAGGCCTGATCTGTCGCTTCGGTTCTGTTATAAAAAAGGCTATCATTTGTTGATGGCCTTTTTTTACATCCATGGTTTAGGTCGATGGTAATGTTTGCTAATCGCCAGGGCGGGGATATTAAATAATGAAAAAACCGATAGCTCTATTTTTAGATAAGGCATCGCTTTATCCTGATGATCTGGATTTTTCACAGCTGGAAGCAGCCGCCAACTGGCAGTGGTTTGATCACGTGAGTTCGAGTGATGTCCAGCATTGCCTGGAAGATGCTGAAATTGCCGTCAGTAACAAGGTTTTACTTGATAGAGACGTTATCGATAATAGCAAGCATCTGAAATTGATCTGTGTGGCCGCCACCGGGTTTAATAATGTTGATATCGATGCTGCCCGGCAACGAGGTATCAAGGTATGTAATGTCCGTGCGTATGCAACACCTTCGGTCGCACAACATGTTTTTTCTCTCATCCTTTGTTTGAATAGAAAATTGATTTCATATAAACAAGCGGTCAATGATGGCCGCTGGTCGAACAGTGATTTTTTCTGTTATTTTGGCGATCCGATCAGTGAGCTTGAAGCTAAGGTGATCGGCATCATCGGTTATGGTGAATTAGGTAAAAGAGTCGCCAAGATCGCTGAATGTTTTGGAATGAAAGTGCTGATTGCAAAAAGAGACCAGGCTGATCGGCGTGGCGGCCGTGTTGATCTAACGACCTTGTTATCAACCTCGGATGTGGTGTCTCTGCATTGTCCGTTAACGGAAAGTAATCATCATATGATTGGTGCCGATGAGCTTAAGGTGATGAAACCGGAAGCAATTTTAATCAATACTGCGCGAGGTGGACTGGTTGATGAGGCGGCATTGTTAGATGCACTGAAAAACAGGAAGATTGCTGCTGCCGGTCTTGACGTGCTTGAGCAGGAGCCTCCCTCGTTAGATCATCCATTAATCAATTACCTCGGCGATAACCTGATTGTTACACCGCATGTCGCCTGGTCGAGTAGAGAATCACGACAAAGACTGGTCAATGAGATAGCGATGAATATTCAGGCTTATGTCGCTGGGCAGCCACGTAACATCGTTTAGAAAGTGGTCTGACAGATCAAGGTATCAAAAATTCACCGCAGAGGCGCAGAGTAGAGCT
>JBFFVI010000279.1:0-2935 GCA_041570895.1 Gammaproteobacteria bacterium | reverse complement strand
GGCGCGACTGACGAACAACATAACACTCAAAAGCCAGATGCTGAATCTGGCGAATATCAGCACTACACGGCGGGCATGCCAGCCAGCCGGGTCGGCCGAGTGTTAGGCAATTATATAGGTGCCCCTTTTACTCCGGACACCACAGATAAGTCATCGGATAACCAGGCTGAGTATTTTCCTGAAAGCACTCAACAGCATTTTGGTCACCAGGAAATCATTCAGGCTTTATCAGGCATTCAAAGCATGCCTGAATTTCAACAAGCCGATGGTGAACGCATCGATGGCGAAGCCATTAAACAGGCCGTGCTGTCAGAAATTGCAAAAACATCCGTAGGTGCTGTTACCAAGCGCATCAATCAGATCGCTGAAAAAACCATCGATTTTATCGAACTGATCTTTGATGCCATCATTGATGATGAAAACATCTCCGATGCCATTAAAGCCCTGTTACTACGCTTACAGATCCCCGTTATCAAAGCATCTATGTCAGATCAGGAATTCTTTATCTATGACGACCACCCCGCTCGTGTGTTACTCGACACCATCGCCGATGCAGGCGTAGGCATAACTGAACATGCCGATGAAATGTACCTTCAACTGGATAAGATTATTTCTACTATTCTGGGTGAATACGATCTAAGCACAGAAACTTTTCAGACCGCTCTCGATAACCTCAATGCCTATATCGAAGAACAGGAAGCGATTACCCGCAGCAAAGAAGAAGAAGAGCAAAAAATATTATTGCGCAAACATGCGCGTGTCACTGTACTAAAAGCATTACGCGCAACAACCACAGGAAAAATATTACCCGAGGCCGTCCATCCTCTCATACTCAAACGCTGGCCAACGCTGATGTTCAATCATTACCTTCTAAATGGTAAAGAGAATGACGAATGGATAGATCTTGTAATGACTTTACGGCGTATCGTAGACAGTGTTCAAGTGGTAACGTCTGCAGAACAGCTCATCAAACTAAAATTTGAAAAAGATCTGCTGTTTTACAAAACAGAAAAATATCTAAATACCTCAAGCAAGTCAAAAAAGGATGTGAAAAACATCATGGACCTGTACAAAGAAACGGTACAGGATAATATCGACGATGCCAACTTTACTAAAGAACAGGTCAATGTTGCCAAAGAAACTGTAGCTAAAGAAGAACCTGTCAAAGAGGCACCAATAGAAGAGGATACCAGCGACAGACCTGCTATACCGCCTAATATCATGCCCGGTATGTGGTTTCAGGTACATATGGGGGAAGATAATCCACCCAGACGCTGCAAACTATCTGTCATCCTTGTAGAGGATGCCAGTTTGATGTTTGTTAATTACAAAGGTGAATTACTGGCTGAAAAATCTTTTGATGAATTCAATGAAGAAGTTGCCAACGGTACGACAACAATGATCATGGGCCACTCTACTTTTGATCATGCCTTCAAAGCTGTTATCAACAGGCTCGATTAACTGAAGACAATTTAAAAATAGTTAATCATAAAAAAGCCGGCAACTGCCGGCTTTTTTATATCCATGGTGGGGGCGAATACCGCAAGGAGCCACGGATGGTGCTACGGTTATAAACAGAGTTATAAAATATATCCCCTTTCGTCATGCTGATTGATGTCCAGACCTTCGGTTTCTTCTTCATCAGTAACACGCAGACCAAGAAGCATATCAACAATTTTCAAACAAACAAAAGTCGCAACTGCAGTGAAAACGATGGTCACGATAACACCGGTTAATTGCACGCCCAGCTGTGATCCCATGTTCATGCCATCAGCAAAACCGACGCCACCAAGGCCCGCAGAGACAAAAATGCCAGCCAGTAATGTACCTAATATGCCGCCGACACCGTGAACCGGAAACACATCCAGCGAATCGTCAATTTTAAGTTTCTGTTTAATAAATGAAGTAGCAAAGAAACACACCATACCGGCACTCACACCGATAACTAATGCTCCCATCGGACCAACAAAACCTGACGCCGGGGTAATAGTACCTAAACCAGCGACCATACCGGTGACCGTACCCAGGGCACTTGGTCTACCGTATTTAATCCACTCCATCGTCGCCCAGGTCAACGCGCCACATGCTGCACTGACATGAGTCACCAGCATAGCCATACCGGCGTCACCATTGGCTGCAACAGCACTGCCGCCATTGAAACCAAACCAGCCCACCCATAACATGCCGGCACCGGTCACCGTCATGGTCATATTGTGCGGCATCATCGGTGTTGTCGGGAAACCATTACGATTGCCCATCACCAGTGCACAGACCAGAGCAGCAACACCGGCGGTAATGTGCACCACCGTGCCACCGGCAAAATCGAGCAGACCCTTCTCTGCCAGCCAGCCTCCGCCCCATACCCAATGACATACCGGGAAGTAGACAACACTGACCCAGAGAACACTAAATAACAACATCGAAGAAAATTTCATGCGCTCGGCAAAACCACCGACGATCAATGCAGGGGTAATGATGGCAAAGGTCATCTGGAACATGACAAAGACGCTTTCGGGTAAGGTGCCGCTTAATGATTCGCGAGTCACGTTGGCCAAAAAGGCATTATCCAGACCACCGATCCAGGCGTTCATGCTGCCGCCGTCACCAAAGGCTATGCTATAGCCGTAGATCACCCACAGGATACTGACCACACAGGCGATGACAAAACACTGCATCAAAACCGACAGCACATTTTTAGCCCTGACTAATCCGCCATAAAATAGTGCCAGACCGGGTAAGGTCATAAACAGGACTAACGCGGTAGAAGTCAGTATCCAGGCGGTATCACCCGTATCGGCACCTTCTGCCTGTGCCACTACAGGCAAAAACATCAGCATACAAGTTGAAATTAAACGATTTAATTTGCTCATAATTTTTTTCACTATCAATGGTTAACTATTTATCTCGATGGATGAAGTGCATGCTGGGAATTGTC
>JBFFVI010000278.1:0-2964 GCA_041570895.1 Gammaproteobacteria bacterium | reverse complement strand
CCAGTTACCAGTGTACATGGCAACAGCAAAGATCATGATCTGCATTCCCAGTACGCCAGACAAACCCAGGCGTTTCAGTTGCTGTTTGCGTTCTTTTTCCAGGATGAGCTGATGCTGTTCGGGGTCATAAGGATGGGCCAGGTAACCGATACGTGAAATTGATTCGAGTATTTCGCTGAGTTGAATCTTGCTGTTATCCCAGCGGACGTGAGCACGGTGGTTGCTGTAATTAATGTTTGCGCTCAATACACCTGTGAGTGAATTGAGGTGTTTTTCATTGAGCCATACACAGGCGGCACAGGTTATGCCTTCGAGGATAAGTGAGACTTCGAGGATGTTTTTATCGCTGGTCTCATGAACAAACTTTTTTTGCACCGATGCCGAATCGTAGGCTTTTAACTGTTGTAAAAATTCTGGGACGATCTCTTCAGGTTTTTCCGGGTTGCTGGTGCGATATTTATAAAAATCATCCATGCCGCTATCGATGATTGCCTGCGATACTGCCTGGCAGCCGTAACAGCACATCGGTTCATTTTTGCCGTTATATTCCACAAAAATATTAAGGTTATCAGCGACAGGAAGCCCGCAGTGGAAACAATATGTCGGTTCTGTGCTTTTTTTCATGGAATAATATTGACGAAAAGGTGAGTTAAAGGCTAAATCAAATGTATAATAAAGAATTGATAGACAAGGCGTTGTTCTATCAATCCAAAAAACTATGAAACCAAAGGTTGTATCTTACTATGAGTAAGCTTAGAGGTATTGATGTTGATCACTTAAAGGTCAGCTGTAGTCAGTGTAATTTGCGAGAACTGTGTTTTTCGCATGGCATGAACGATGAAGAGCTGTCCAATATGGAGGCGTTGGTCGATCAGCCTAAACCCTTGCATAAAAATGATTTCCTCTATCGTGACGGCGATAAAACAGACTCTATCTATGCGGTGCGTTCGGGCTGCGTTAAAACCATGACAGAGAGTGCCAATGGTGATGAGCAGATCGTTGGTTTCCATCTGCCCGGTGAACTGCTCGGCATGGATGGCTTTGCCGATGGTATCCATACCTGTAATGCTTTGGCGCTGGAGACCTCCAGTGTCTGTGAGTTACCGCTCGATCAGCTGGAAAACCTTTGTCATAACCTGCCTGGTCTGCAGAAGCAGATGCGCCGTATCATGGGCAAAGAAGTCAATAACGATCATAAATTACTCTTGCTGCTGGGTAAGATGACAGCAGAAGAGCGTCTCGCCAGTTTTCTACTGAGTTTGTCCAGTCGCATGGAAGAGCGTCACTGGAAAGGTAGTGAATTTAATCTGAGTATGCCAAGGCAGGATATCGCTAATTACCTTGGTATGGCAGTAGAAACAGTCAGTCGACTGTTCGCATCATTTCAATCTGAAAAAATCATCGAAGTCGATCGCCGGCATATTACCATCGTTGATATGACCCGTCTGAAAGCGATTGTTGGTGAATGAGTTTTAGCCAATAGATCCCTGGTTTCAGTTCGAAGCCGTCTCCAAAAATTTAACCTGACTTTATCTAATGTCTTTTTAGGCATCGTTTGATATATGTCATATATTTTTTATTTTAGTTAAATAAAATTCCGCAGCATATTTGTTATTTAAATTAATGATATATCGGTGTAGTATCGATGAAAATTGCTTAACTAAACCAAAAAGTTGGAGAAAATACTATGCTGTCACACCTAATAGGAATTTTGTTTAATCCGTCAGAAGAATGGAAAAAAATTCGTGATGTGGAATGTACTATCGGCAAGTGTTATTGCGGATATGTTTTTATCATGGCAGCTATTGCCCCTGTTTGTGGTTATTTCGGTACCACCATGTTCGGCTGGGAGATCGGTGCACGTGAAGCGGTGAAACTCTCTTCTGATAGTGCATTGATTATCGCGATTGCCTATTACTTTGTCATGTTGGTCGGTGTCTTCAGCATGGGGGCGATGATTCACTGGATGGGTAAAACCTATAACTCTGAACAGAATCTGTCACGCTCTGTTCGTCTCGCAGCCTTCACCGCGACCCCATTGTTTCTAGTCGGTTTTGTTGAGTTGTTTCCAATCTTATGGCTGAACTTTGTACTCGGTCTGCCAGCACTGGCTTATTCGGTAAAACTGTTATACACCGGTGTGCCGATAATGATGGAAATCGATGAAGACCGTGGCTTTTTGTTTTCCAGTTCCATACTTGCGGTAGGTATGGTCGCGTTGATCGTGATGCTGGTTGCTACTGCGATACTCTGGTTTAACGGCTTCGCACCACAGTTTGTTGATTAATCTTATCGCAGGTTAATACAAATATTATGGATTAACTGGCTGTGTAACATTGATTTAATAACTATATGTTAATAAACTAATAAGCTTTTTCGAGCAGAACCCTATAGAAGTTTTATAGTGGGGACAGTAATTTAATAAGACCTATAACAATTTAGGCGGATGACCTTTATGAACAATGAAACGATGACCTATGATTATTCCGTGGTGCGGCAGTTTGCTATTATGACCGTCGTACTTGGTATTGTTGGCATGCTGGTTGGTGTGTTTATCGCATCTCAGATGGCCTGGCCGGTGCTTAATTTTGATACACCGTGGTTGTCTTTCGGCCGTTTACGTCCTCTGCATACCAATGCAGTGGTCTTTGGTTTTGGTGGTTGTGCATTATTCGCTACCTCTTATTATGTTGTTCAGCGAACCTGTCATGTCCGTCTGTTTGCCCCCCAGCTGGCACAGTTTACCTTCTGGGGCTGGATGTTAATCATTGTTTCAGCGGTGGTAACACTGCCTTTGGGTATCACTTCATCTAAAGAGTATGCTGAGCTTGAATGGCCGATTGATATCCTCATCACCGTTGTCTGGATTGCCTACGCGGTGGTCTTTTTTGGCACTATTGCCAAGCGCAGGGTGAAACATATCTATGTTGCAAACTGGTTTTTTGGCGCCTTTATTCTGACTGT
>JBFFVI010000277.1:0-2967 GCA_041570895.1 Gammaproteobacteria bacterium | reverse complement strand
GTATTATCTATACCGCTGATTGCTACGGCCGCTAGCCAGACACCCCTTACACTGCCTGAACTTATCTATGACTCAAGTGAACATTTTTCCGATATAAAATCCGCAGATCTAAATGGTCTGCTCGAACGCATCGGTGATTCTCGACTGGTATTATGGGGAGAGGCTACTCATGGAACTGCAGAGTTTTATGACATGCGCGCACGCATCACTAGGGAACTGATCGAAAAGAAAGGTTTTAATATCATCGCAGTAGAAGCTGACTGGCCGGATGCAACAAGTATCGATTTATATGTCCGTGGCACTAATAACAAAGCCGATTTTAAAGGCAAACCGTTCTCAGGTTTTCCGTCATGGATGTGGGCAAATCATTCAGTAATGGAGTTCACCCACTGGTTAAAAGAGTATAACCGGCGATTTAATTCATCTGAAGATGCGCAAAGATTTAACAGGTCCGTCGGTTTCTATGGAATAGATTTCTACAATATGTACGGTTCGATTGACTCAGTACTCAATTATCTACAGGACATAGACCCAAAGGCAGCAGATGTTGCGCGTTGGCGTTACAGTTGTCTAAAACCGTGGACTGATGACCCATCTTTATATAGCCGCGCTATGCTGTCCGGTAGATATCGCCATTGCGGATACGAGGTAGATGCAGTATTGCGGGAGTTGCGAAAAAAACGAGATCTTTATAGACAAACCAATAGTCAGACTGATGAACAACGATATTTCAATGCAGAACAAAATGCGAGGCTGGTAAGCAATGGCGAACGATATTTCCGCACCATGTACTTCGACATTAATAATTCACGCAATCAGCGCGATCAAAACATGTTCGACACCTTGCAGGCAATTCTGAATTACCGTGGTCAGTTGTCGAAAGCGGTTGTCTGGGCACACAATTCACATATCGGTGATAGCCGCGCAACGGAAATGAGCACACAAGGTGAGGTTAATCTTGGTCAACATGTTCGTGAGACTTACGGTGAGAACGCTTACCTGATCGGCTTCGGTACCGATCACGGTACGGTGGCCGCTGCGACCAAATGGGGAAAACCTATGAAAGTCATGCAAGTACGACCTTCTCATAGTGATAGTTATGAACGTCTGTGTCACGAGGTCAAAACAGAGAATTTCCTTCTGCCCTTGCGTGAGCCTATACAGAAGTTATTACGTAAAACACTGCTGACAGAACGAATGCAACGTGCAATCGGTACTACGTACGACCCCGAAGATGAATTAAATAAACATTATATTTACGTTTCATTGCCAAAGCAGTTTGATGAATACATCTGGTTTGATAAAACACAGGCAGTGAAGCCATTAAGCAGAGAACAATAAAATACTAAAGAACACCGCATAGAATAAGCTCCTCTCCCTTAGGAGAAGGCTGGAATTTGGTATTGTTCAAACTATAGGGCTCACCCCTTTAATTTTGGGTGAAACATTTAGCGCATCAATTCCGGATCGGCAGCTGAATGTGGATGGTAGTTCCCAGTTCAACATCGGAGGTCACTGCCATATGACCCTGATGCTGTTCGGTCACAATATAGTAGGAGAAAGAGAGGCGTTGAGCTGCGTCAAAATTTTCTGCTGTAGATTCATCTGTGAAAAAAGGTTCAAATAGATTCATCTGTTCTTCAGCTGTCAAGCCAAGACCGTTGTGCTGGATTTTGATCCACAGATTGTCATAATTCTCAGACAGAATTATTGTGATTGTTGGCTCGAAACCCTCGCCCGCTTTTTTCAGTGCTAATGCATGGCAGGCATGACGAAACAGGCTCAGTAAAACCTGCTGCAGTTCCGTGATATAGCAAGGCAGCAAAGGCAGATTTTTTTCGAATTTCCGCTCAAGTTTGATCTGATTAAAAGGCACGACACCGCAGACAGAAATGACTTCATTGGCAAGGGTAATGGTGTTTTCCATCACATCAACAATATCAGCCATCTGTTTTATGCCGTTACGGCTGCGGGCAAAAGCCAGCAGATTACTGATAATAGCCGATACCTGCTCGCCCTTGGCAGACATGTCGGTGATTATGTCATTGAGTTTTTTCGCCTGATCGCTATCGGAGGCCTGCTGCGGTTCAATAACACTGCGATCGCTAATGCTCTGCTGAAAATATCTCAGATCCTTCATGAACGCCTGCAGCGGCAGGTTAATGTCGTGTGCCATGGTCGAGGCCAGTTCACCCATAAATGACATTTTATCAGTATGGATCAACATGTTTTCAGCAGCGGTCTGCTTGGTCACGTCATCGACCAGGATAACAACCCCGGCTTCCTCTCCCTGTAACGGGTAAATAGTAATATCGTAATGATAGAGACTGCGCAGGCTTTTCTTGAGATGAATAATCCTGTTTTCTTCGATCGATTCCTGAACTTGTTCAGGAAGAACTGCCATCTTCGGATAGGCTTCCAGCAGCGTTTTACCCAGCGCGTCTTCTGATGATACGCCCGAAACCACTTCAATCTGCTTGTTCCAGTGGGTAACGCAGCCATTTTTATCCAGGCCCACCAGCATCAGCGGCATCGAGGTTAAAATATCATTGATATAAGATTGGGAAGACCGCAGCTGATCGGCAGTAATCACATGCTGCGATATCTCTTTTTCCAGCAGCCGATTACTCTCCTGCAACAGTTTATTTGACTGATCCAGTGTTGCAGTTCGCTTCTTTACCCGTGTTTCCAGTTCATTTCGAATATCGGTTAAATCACGGTTCGCTTGACGTAGTCTGCGTCGTGCTATAAGCAGATAGACGGTAACAATCGTTAATAATATCAGCAGCGTGCCGCCGGTATAATTAGCCAGATGCTGCCAGTTCCTATTACCGTGTTCATCTTTAAAAAGGTCGGTAAGTGCCAATACAGGAGTGCTCTGCAGAGCCAGTATCGCCATCAACAATGTATTTTTCATAACAAAACATTACCCTAAAAAGCAATATGTCACTATACCACGACCGGCAT
>JBFFVI010000276.1:0-2968 GCA_041570895.1 Gammaproteobacteria bacterium | reverse complement strand
TCATGCGGCATGCCGGTCAATATGCCAGCGCCGTCACCCGTATTGGGTTCGCAACCACAACCGCCTCGATGCTCCATACGCTGCAGCATGATCTCAGCATCGACGACGATCTGATGACTCGGCTTGCCTTTAATATGTGCGACGAAACCGACGCCACAGCTGTCTTTTTCAAAGGCGGGGTCATATAAACCCTGTTTCTCAGGGAATCCAATTTTTGTCTGTTCTTGCAATGTTGAGCTCATAATTAACCCGTAACCATCCACGCAGCGATTATCGCCAGTATTCTCTTTAATAAAATCAGGTAATTAGCGCAAGAATTAGAGGTGCGCTTATTTTTTACCGACTAGTCTCGACTTAATGATTTGCTCATCACAGCAATCACCTACAAATCACAGGCAAGGCCTGCCATTTTAGCGAAAATAAGCCGCCATGGAAAGCATACAGATAGCAGCAAAGTACTCATTAACAGCAAAGATTCAACCACACAAATTGGGTGATTATCTGCACTCAGCGGTTAATTTATCACGCCATGGACAGGAAACGCTTATTTACACCATATTAAAACAACAGCTTCTCAATTATCCATCAATACTTCATTAACCCAGCTATTAAAAAACAGCTCAGCCTGCATCTCTAACTGGTTAGCATACTGACGCGTGTCTTTTCTCAATTTATCAACACTCACATGTTGAATTTGTTTGATCTCACCGATATGGCCGATAAACCATTTTTCCAAACCCTGCTGCGTTACTTCCGGATGAAACTGTAAAGCAAGAACATTGTTCTTATAACTAAACGCCTGATGGACATATTTCTCAGTAGAAGCCAGCAATACTGCGTTATCCGGCAGATCAAAGGTCTCTCCATGCCAGTGCAACATGGAACAATGCTGTTTACTCAAATAACGTAACGCCGACTTTTCACCCGCTGGCGTCAATTCCATACCATACCAGCCAATTTCTTTTTCATTACCTGAATGTACCTTTGCCCCCAGAGCACTGGCTATCAGTTGCGCGCCAAGGCATATTCCCAGTGTGGGCTTATCAGCGGCGAGACGCTGTTTTAGCAGTTTGATTTCCACCTCTAAAAAAGGGAACAGCTCTTTATCATTGACACTGATAGGGCCACCCAGAATGATTAACAGATCATCCGATAGCGCGTCAATCTGCAAAAGATCATCCGGCTTTAATGCAAAATCTGCGGCCTCGATATAATTAATTTTATAATCATGCGCCTGTAACACGGAAGAAAAACTCCCCAGATCCTCAAACGCCAGATGACGGATCACATTGACAACTTTATTCTTTCCCATATTTTCGACCATTGGCGTAAAATGCGCTGTTATTAAGAAACACACGATTAACCAGCAGTTTAACCGAAAAGATTATCAAGATGCCTGCCACACTACATACTAGCCATATTAAAAGTTTACCTTTACTGCATAGCGGCAAAGTACGTGATATCTATGATATCGATGATCGCTATATGCTGATCGTCACCACCGATCGAATCTCTGCTTTTGATGTCATCATGCCTACACCGGTCCCCGGCAAAGGTATCATCCTCAACCAGGTCACGCAGTTCTGGATGAATAAACTGTCGCACATCATCCCTAACCAGCTATGCGACCTTAAGCTTGAAGACGTTTTACCTGATGCCGCTGAACGTGCCGAAGTAGAAAAACATGCGATGATCGTTAAAAAGCTTAAAGCGCTACCTGTTGAAGCGATCGTTCGCGGTTATATCATCGGCTCCGGCTGGAAAGACTACCAGGCGACCGGAACTGTTTGCGGAATAAAACTACCGGAAAATATGCAATTGGCCGATAGACTGCCAGAAGCCATCTATACACCGTCGACAAAAGCCGCGGTCGGCGCACATGATGAAAACATCGACTACGAACAGTCAAAAGATTTGTTAGGTGAAGATATTGCCGAACAGGTGCGCAACGTCAGCCTGCAACTGTATAAGGAAGCGGCAGACTACGCCCTGCAGCGCGGCATTATTATCGCCGA
The DNA here is from genome assembly GCA_041570895.1 of Gammaproteobacteria bacterium. GTDB lineage: Bacteria > Pseudomonadota > Gammaproteobacteria > SZUA-229 > SZUA-229. Next base: position 953 of record JBFFVI010000276.1, on the reverse strand, counting down.
CACCAAGTTTGAATTCGGGCTTGATGGTGATGGTCAACTGACACTGATCGATGAAGTATTAACGCCAGACTCATCACGCTTCTGGCCACAGGAACAATACAAACCCGGCAGCAGCCCGGTCAGTTTCGATAAACAATTTCTTCGTGATTACCTGGAAACGCTGGACTGGAACAAAACCGCTCCTGGCCCTGAACTGCCAGACTCGATCGTGACAAAAACAGCTGAAAAATATGAATATGTCAAAAAATTGCTATTGGAGTAATACCTAATGCAAGGTGTTTTTATCACCGGCACCAGCACTGACGTTGGCAAGACGTTTATCGCGTCTGGAATTGCCAGACAGCTTTGCCAGCGAGACATCACGGTCATCCCGAGGAAACCTGTCGAATCAGGCTGCACTAGACAGGGTAACGACCTCATCCCACAGGATGCTACCGCGTTAACAGAAGCCGCTAACTATCAGGGCCCTCTGTCAGAAGTTTGTCCCTATCGTTTCGAACCACCCATCTCACCGGTACGCGCAGCCCACCTTGCCAACAAAATATTAACCACCGAGCAGTTAGTCAGCACCTGCCTGCAAGGCAGTGAACAAGGTTTTCTAATGGTCGAAGGTGCCGGTGGTTTTTATTCACCATTAGCAGAGAATGGGCTGAACGCAGATCTTGTGGCTGCATTGCAACTTCCTGTGCTACTGGTTGCTGACGATAGACTCGGTGTACTCAACCAGGTACTGCTCAACGCCGAAGCGATTCAGCTGCGCGGACTTCAGCTGGCAGCCGTGGTACTAAATCAGCTTGATGCTGACCGGGATGAGCACATGGATAACGCTGCAGACTTACTTGAACGGCTCGACTGTCCTGTGTTTACCACTCCTTACATGAAAGATGGCGATGCCAAATTACCGGATGCGTTGATCGATGCACTGCTAACTCCTTCTCATTCTAAAGATTCAC
>JBFFVI010000275.1:0-3016 GCA_041570895.1 Gammaproteobacteria bacterium | reverse complement strand
CAGGTTACGAAAGGGCCCCAGGGTATAACACATTGATTCGGCTATCGGACGCATGGATGATGCTAAAGAACCAGCATTGACAGCGTCCTGCGCCAGCTTTTCAGTAATATCAGCAACCACTGGTTTGATCTCTGCAGCAGGCATCTCTTCTGCAACGACTTCCGATACCGGTTCAACTTTTTCCTGTTCTATGGTTTTGTTCTCAGTAACGGCGAGACTGTCTACATTATTAACTTTCTCAACGGTTTCCTGTTGTGGCGAAGCGCTGTCGATCACTTGCGCTTGTTGCGGCGGCAACTCCCTTAACAGGACGATAGGTCGAACATTTTTTAATGGCGCTACATACGCATACAAATTTTCATCCGGCTTGAGTGTCTGCCATGCGATATAAGCCAGATTCAATGACAATACAACTAGAAACAACCAACGCATGTTAACCACCATCCCCACTTTCCAGTTGTTTCATGATGTCATACAGACCCTGCATTATTAAATCGGGCTTATAGTGCATCACCGGCATATCGGGATAAGCCATAATCACTTTAGCAAAACCGCCAGTAAGAATGATCTGCATAGACTCTCCCAGCCTGTCTTGTGAAGAACGGCAAAACTCTCGAATCCCTGCCTGCAATAACTTGTGCAGACCTTGATTGACAGCGTCATCGGTATTATCTGGAACGTTTTGCTCATCGGGCCGTATATTAACAGTTGACTTCACATTCGCCGTGTCTGCCAGTAACGCTGCATGCATGCTAGCGTAAGACGGTAATATGTAACCGCCCAGGTGCCGGCCTTTTTTATCGACCAGATCAATAGTAATGGCCGTACCCGCACTTATCACGCAGATGGGCGAAGCCGGAAAACTTTGATGAGCCGCCACAAGCGCAGCCCATCGATCAGCACCGTATTGTTCAGGATCAGGGTAAGCATTAATAATATTCTTATATTGTTTCTGTGTTTTTAGATATTCAACGTCCAGTTGCCAGCGCTGCTTGACCCATTCACTCAGGGATTGCCGCACGCGTTCTCCAGCGACACACACCGCAAAAACACGAGCTGGCTTTTCTACCGGTGAAAATAATTCATCAAAGCCGGCGGCACTATTTTTAACATCATAGTCCGAGATTCCTCGAGCAACGATAACATCAGCCTGCCACAATGCCCATTTAATTCGGCTGTTGCCTATATCAACGGTTAGTATCATGCTGTAACAGCCCCTTTAGCTGCGCGCACACTGACCTCTGCACTATTGAACACCCGCTTTTCACCATCAATCATGACCACTAACTCTGCCTGCTCATTTACACCTTGCGCGATACCTGATAATACTTCTCTATTATCCAGAATAATCTCAACATCTTTTGCTTTACAGTAATCGTATTGCGTACGATATTTTTCCAGGTATTGCTGTGAATTTTCCTGAAAATTCTGGCACACATCAACAATACTCCTCAGTAATGCTGCTGCCACGATGGCCCTTTCAGGCTGCTGCCCAACTGCCTGCGCCCTTATCTCATCGAGGATATCGGTAAAAGCCGGTAACTCACTATTATGCAATGCTGACATGTCATAGTTCACACCTATCCCGATAACTGCCGCAACATGCCTTTCAGCTTTCGGCCCATTTTTAAGCGATTGTGTCTCAATTAAAATTCCAGCAATTTTTTTACCGCGTACATAAACATCATTCGGCCACTTGATCTGCACCTGTCTCAGGTTAAAACCTTCCAATGTCTCGACAATTGCCAGGGCAACACACAAAGGTAATAGATGTAATGACTGGAGAGCCAAGGCAAATGGCCAGACGATACTCATCGCGACGTTGGAATACGGCGGCATATGCCAGTATTTTCCACGCCGCCCTCTACCCTGTGTTTGCTCTTCAGCAAAGCAGACAAAGGGTAACCGCTTCCCCACCCTGCATTGCTGTAACGACCAACTATTAGTCGAATCAATTGATTGGTGCACAACCACAGACATGTCCGCTTTCCCGTTATTAGCAACTCCAGCTTTCAACATGCCTGCTTGTAATTGTTTTTTCACCACCCGTTCTGCCATCACCCGCGCTACCACAATAAATTTTGCTATCTATTAAAAAGCACTTTATATCACAGTACAGGCATATATTGATTGAATAACTGCTTGAATATTACACGGGGCAGAGACAGGCGAAGTTAAAGGGCACAGCATACTTCATGGCCACGATTGTCATCAAAGTGGTTATATTTTAACCAATTTTAAATATTTATTATCTTTGTAACCATTTGTTTTTAAATAAAATTCGTCATTTTTTCAACAAATACTGTCATTTTTTCAACAAAAACGCTAAGAATATTTTACACTCTGCTATAGTTCTTTGTATCGTTTGGTTAAGCACTGGTTTTCAACATTGCTCGAAATACCAGGCCAACCGATTCCTAATTGCTCCGAAACATAATTCCCATATTTAATTGCACTCAGCTTGAGCCCTGCTCTTTCTGTCCCAATGTGCATTACCTGTAGGTGGAGCGCACCAATGATAATTTCTCAGCTATTCAAACATAATTTCACATCAACATTAATTGCTTTATTGCTGACTCTGCAGATATCCGCATGCACCACTGAAGAATTTGCAGCTACCGTTACTGATGCTATTGATTCAGGCACTATAACCAGCCCCAATATAAACTCTACAGCTGTTATTAGCGGGGTTGATAGCGGTAGCGTTATTGAAGATGTTGATCCCAATGGCGATAACCTGCTAGAGGTTGGCGGCAAGTTAAACATTACTGACAGTGGCACCGGTGGTGCTGCATTTATTACAGAGACGGTCAACGGTGACTACGGCAACCTTACTATAGACGCTACTGGAGTCTGGAGCTATACCGCTTACAACAACCAGACCGCAATCCAGAACCTGACAAGCAGCGATACATTAACCGACAGTTTGACGATCAGTAGTATTAGCGGCATAACACATGCGGTGGTAATCACCATCATGGGTGCTGATGAGACTAACACACCCCCTCCTGGTACT
>JBFFVI010000274.1:0-3058 GCA_041570895.1 Gammaproteobacteria bacterium | reverse complement strand
CCTACGCGTGTTAAATCAGCACCGGTCGCATTGAGATCATCAGTTACGGTAATTGTATGTAGATCATTAGCTGAGCCAGCATTATTTAGATAAGTACCTGTAACCGGGTCATACAATACCGGGATGGTCAACGTATAGCTGAACTGCTCACCAATACCGACCGTAGTTTTACCAACAGGGCTCTGCTTATTGATAGCCTCAACCGGTATAAACAGGTCCTGACAGCTATTATTGGAACCATAATCCGAACCATTAACAAACCAGATCCGGTGGTCCACATTAGAGCAGGCCATATTGCCGGTAAAAATAACGTTATTAAAGGTAATCAGATAGACCGAGGGGTCATTGGTCTGAAAATTCAGTGTTGCGGTCAGCGGGCTGGATGCCGGAAAATTCTGAAAGGTACAGGTGGTATCGATGGTAATCTGAGTCGGGAACGGATCTGCATCGGTGCCGCCATAACCACCAGAGGCGGCTGGCACACCGATCAAATTTCCATCAATAATGCCATAATCTGCCTTGCCATCACCATCGATATCGGGACCGCCAAATGGTGCATCAGAACAAAACAGACCGGCATTTGCAGTAGATGCACCTGCCAGCAGTAACATGAATAACAACAGCATGAAACTGAATTTTGAATCACCTGCCTTTGCTTCAAAACGGTGACAACACAGTTTGTTACTCTGCGACGAAGGCATCGTTAAACTGGCGCGTCGATTCAAAGATGCTAACAACAGAGTTTTTTTCAAAACATTAACAGTCAGGCACGAAAAAACGCTGCCCGCAATTAAAAATTTTGCGAGCAAACGGCGATAATCGACTGACTTTTTATTCCCTAACAACAGATAATACCAGCTAACTCTTTGAATTAATTTTGATTTCGTTTGATCGCATTTGAATGGATTGCGCGCCAGCTATCATAAATAGGCAGTAGCTTGCCGCTACCTACACGCTAAAACATGTCTTGAAGTATAGTATTTAAGGTGGGTTTAGCACTGAAATTGTTGATATTTCGACATATTATTTTGCTATTAAAGGAAAAAAATAAAGCGGGCAAATGTATCTTGTAATCAATAACATAGATTAAGTTGCTGGCAAGAAGTCGATAGGGTAAAGAATAGTTATACTTGGTACACCTTCTTTCGCACCAAAATTGAACTTTTTCACCCTGGCAGCAATTTTCTTGTCCAGATCAGGCGAATCCATATCACTGGAATCTACTTTAGAGGCTGACACACTACCATCGGGCTCAATCGTTAAACGCAGAACCATCTTGCCCTGCAAGGTTGGGTTTTTACGCAGTTCACGGTTGTAGATGCGATACAGAGCAGCCTTGTATTTATCAAATACGATCTGGATTTCTTCATCGGTACGTGACGGGCCAGGGCCTGAACTAAGCGGGCTTTCTTCACCGTCAAAATCGGTTCCGATCGAACTTTGTACACGCGAGAATTCAACGCCGCCGATACTTTCACCGCTGCCGCCGGTGTTACGGCTTAGAGAAGCAGTATTAATACCAGCACTTGAGGTTCCCACGCTGGAAGTGACTAGAGAACGCGTTGTCTTTTTAGCTTTACTGCCCTTGCCGCTGATTTTAGCTGAGGCACCTAATTTGATCGGCGTGTCATCAATCAGATCTGCGAAATCATCTTTGAATGCCATCAGGCCCGCGCGCTCTGCTTTCTTACGCGCCTTCTTAGCGACTTCAGGCACAGGCTTATCATCCTTCTTTTTAGCCTTTTCTTTATCAGGCAGTTTCTCTTCTATTTTCTTCTGAACTTTTGGCGGCGGTGGCGGTGCTTTAGGAATCATTAACTGCGCCAGGCGTTCCGGAATCTCTACCACTTCGACCCGGTCAGGAATCGGAATGTCCCACATCGGTATCAAGACACCGAGCGTCATACTGAAAAACAGAACAATTAATAATATTTTTCTGAATCGCTTCTGATCATAATCATTAGCATTCCATGGCATGTTTATCGGACGGAATGGTTCGGCCGCCATCTCACGTTCGATAATAAATTCTTCTGCGAGTTCTTCCTTACGTTCCTGAAGACCCAGGGTGTCTTCATTTAAAACATTTATTTTTGCAGTCAGACTTTCAACGGCTTCTTCACGAGCACGTTGCAAACTCTGTAATTCAGCGACCCGTGAATCATAATTTATGACCAGGTTGCGTATGCGCTTCTGCTCACTCTGTGATGATTGCGGGTCATGACCCTCTCCCCAGAATAAATCTGCACCACCGAGTTTTTCCAGTTTCTCTAGCTGATCACTAAGTTCACTGAGTACATGGAAACGATGACGCTTGCTATTAAGCTCATTCAGTTCTTCACTGAAGTGATCCTCTTCATTTTCCAGTTCTTCCAGACGATTGTAAGCGTCATCAATCTGACGATTAATTTCTTCCTGTGCTTGTTTTATATCATCTGCCACGGGAGGTATTAGCCTTTACTCTTTGCTTTTTGAATGACTGCCAATGAAATTTTTCCATAACCCGCACTGGTACAGCTGGCCATCACTTTTTTCATAAGATGAAACGGCACTGTTCGATGTGCTAGCACGGTGATCTCTTTACTCTGCGATACGGTTTTCGTATTGATACCGATGACTTTTTTCTTCTGTAGAATCAATCGATCTTTTACCTGTTCGATAATTGCGATTTTGCTATCGACAACCTCTTGCGTAGAGATAACTGGTTCGCCCTGAACCAGTATCTGCGTCGGCGTTATCATCACGATAACTGTTTCTCGTGGTTTGGTTTCTACAGCAGAGTCCGGTAATTTAATATTTTTAGGTGGCTCCATAACATCACTGGATGATGAATTAACCAGTAGAAAGAATACCAGGATAGTAAACACATCCATTAACGAAACCAGGCTTAAGCCGCCAGCGCCTGCCTTGCTCTGACGGGTCATTCGTTTCATGCGCCGATTTTCTTTCTTCATGGTGCATCACCTATAGAAATATCGGGAAACAGTACAATCTGCTGCAACACATCAGCTTCGCCTTCAGCACCTTGCTGACGAACAAAAGCGGAACGCACGGAGTCCAT
>JBFFVI010000273.1:0-3058 GCA_041570895.1 Gammaproteobacteria bacterium | reverse complement strand
GAAGTTGGTCTGTCATTAGAAAAAGCAACGCTGGAAGATTTAGGTACAGCAAAACGCATCACCATTACTAAAGATAACACAGTGATTGTCGACGGTGCTGGTACTGCCAAAGATATCAAAGCACGTGTTGATCAGATCCGTACACAGATCGAAAACGCTACTTCTGACTACGACATCGAAAAACTTCAGGAACGCGTAGCTAAATTAGCTGGCGGTGTTGCAGTCATTAAAGTTGGTGCTGCTACTGAGATGGAAATGAAAGAGAAAAAAGCACGTGTTGAAGATGCTCTGCATGCTACTCGCGCAGCGGTTGAAGAAGGTGTGGTTCCTGGTGGTGGTGTTGCCTTGATCCGTGTCTGTGCAGCCGTTGATAAAGTGACTGGTGACAATCATGATCAGGATGTTGGTATCGCAATCGCACGTCGCGCAATGGAAGATCCATTACGTCAGATCGTAACTAATGCTGGTGAGGAAGCATCGGTAGTATTGGCTAATGTTGCAGCGAAAAAAGGTAACTACGGTTACAACGCAGCAACCGGTGAATACGGTGATATGATCAAAATGGGTATTCTTGACCCTACTAAAGTGACTCGTACTGCACTGCAAAATGCAGCATCTGTTGCTGGCCTGTTGATCACAACCGAATGTATGGTTGCAGACCTCCCGCAAAAGGATGAAGCACCTATGGGTGGTGGTGATATGGGCGGCATGGGCGGAATGGGCGGCATGATGTAAGCTGCGCATTTATCTCTAATGCTATAAAGCCCCGCACATGCGGGGCTTTTTTTATGTATTTGATATTTTAAAAAGAATAAATCAAGGGATATTTTTGTTGTTAACATGTTTCTATGTATTTCAATTAGAATGTCAGCAGATCACTATCACTTATAAGTGTTTTATTTAGATAATATGAAAAAATCATTGAGACTGAATTATCTGCTCATACTGTTTACCCTGGTGTTCAATGCTGCTCTGGCGGACGTGCCAGCAGATCAGGTGAAGGAAGTTGATCACCTGTTAGCTTACGTAAAAAATAGTGGCTGTATCATTAATAGAAATGGCACAGATTATCCGGCAGAAAAAGGTATCAGCCATATCGAGAAAAAATATGATTACTTCCGGGATGATATAAAAAGCACTGAAGATTTTATTGAGTATTCAGCAACAAAAAGTACCATGAGTGGCGACTACTACACAGTAACATGCCCTGGTGGAAAAAAAGTTAGAACGCAGGACTGGTTATTGGCAGAACTGAAGCGGCTTCGTTCAAAAGCGAAATGATGGTTTGATGAGTAAAATTCTGATGAATAGAGCTTTCTCCTTGTATCTGTTTTTTATCTTTGCTCTCAGCGGTTGTGCGTCACTGCCAGATAATGACAACCGTGTTGAGTCTTATGCATTTACCGATACCCAGGACACGATGTTAGGCAGAGATACGCGTGGTGATCTGGCGAAGGGTGCAGCTAAAGACGGTTTTGTTCTACTCGGCAGCGGCCTCGATGCATTCGTGGCGCGGGCGGCACTGGCAGAGGTGGCAGAGCGCAGTATCGATGTGCAGTATTACCTGTATCACAATGATCTCGTTGGTAATCTCTTTACTGGCTTTTTATGGAAGGCTGCTGAGCGAGGCGTACGTGTACGTATACTGGTTGATGATATGGGACTGGATGGGCGTGATGAAGGCATCATTGCACTCGATAGTCATCCCAATATTGAACTGCGTATATTCAATCCTTTTGATCGTGATATCGGCAGGGGTTTGCAATTCGTGACCGGCCTGGGTTCTGTGACCCGTCGTATGCATAACAAATCATTTACCATCGATAATGTGATGACCATCGTAGGTGGCCGTAATATCGGTAATGAATATTATGATGCAGACCCCACGCTGGAATTCGCCGACCTCGATGTGCTGGCGATCGGAAGTGTTGTCAATGAGGTGTCAGACAGTTTTGATATGTACTGGAACAGTTCACTGGCTTATCCAGCAAAAACAATAATTAAAAAACGTCCATCGGAAGATGAGTTGCAGAAACTGGAAGAAAAAATTATAGCGTTTATGGAAGAGCAGCAGACCTCTAATTACATGACCGCTCTGCTTAATTCTGATCTGTCGAATAAACTCCGTGATAATGATGTCACCTACTATTGGGGCGAAGCAGCTGTGGTGGTAGATCATCCAGATAAGATTACCAGTTCACGTGATGCCAGTGAACTTCACCTGGTGACACAACTGGCGCCTTATTTTGACAGCATCGAAAAAGAATTAATCATCATCTCTCCCTATTTCGTACCAGGGCATGAAGGTGTCCAATTTTTCAAAAGCCTCACTGATAAAGGTGTACGCGTCAAAATACTGACCAATTCATTATCATCAAATGATGTTGCTATCGTCCATGCCGGGTACGCCAGATATCGAGAAGACCTGTTACAGTGTGGTGTTGAGCTGTATGAGATGAATAAGAAACTGACACGTGCACAGCGAAAGGAAAAGAAAGGTGCAGGTGGTTCATCCAAAGCCAGCTTGCACGCAAAAGTATTTGTACTCGACCGCAAGCAGGTGTTTATTGGTTCGCTCAATCTTGATCCAAGGTCATTCTACGAGAATTCCGAGATCGGTCTGGTATTGGAATCCACTGAAATCGCCGAAACGATGGCTATGAATTTTGATCGGGATATAGCGCGACATACGTTCACCCTGGAGTTGAAAAGAGACGATGATGGTAACGAAGAGCTTTTATGGCACGGTTATGAAGATGGTGAGCCGGTAACGTTTGATGTTGATCCGTACACTAGTTTCTGGCGTCGTTTCGGCGTCGATTTTATGGGCTTGCTACCGATCGAGTCACAACTGTAATATATGTTGTGTCATTGCCATGCTTCGCATTACTTGCATTGACTGTAGTAAATTCTTTGAGGTATTTAGTTATGTTAAAAACATCAGCTTTATTCTATCTGGTTTCGTTAACGATATTGACTGTTGGCTGTGCGACTACCAGTGATGAAAAAAATGATATAAATATCGAACCCGGAGCTTTAGATATTATTTTATGTGAAG